>DATMNJ010000374.1:0-8225 GCA_035569175.1 Thermoanaerobaculia bacterium
CTCCGTCAGGATGACCCCGTACCCGTACCGCGGGTGGCGCACGCGCTTGCCGCGGCGCAGCGGCCGGTCGTCCTGCGGCGCCTCCTCGTAGGCCCGGGCCGCGAAGATCGTGGGCGCGGGCCGGCCGAAGAACTGTTCATCGACCGAGTCCTTCGGGATCTCCTCGAGAAAGCGCGACGGCCGGCGCGGCTCGACCCGCCCGTACACGAGACGTCGGTCGGCGTGGGTCAGGGTCAGGGCGTCCTTCGCGCGCGTCATGCCGACGTAGAGAAGGCGGCGCTCCTCCTCGAGCTCGTCCTCGTCCTCCTGCGACTGGCCGTGCGGGAGGTAGCCCTCCTCGAGGCCGACGGCGAAGACGGCCGCGAACTCGAGGCCCTTGGCGGCATGGAGCGTCGAGAGCGTCACCGCCCCGCCCGAGGACGCGGCCGCGTCCCCGTCGGTCGCGAGCGCGACCGTGTCGAGGTACTCGGCGATCGTCGCGCCCTCTTCGTTGCGCCGCTCGAACTCCCGGGCCGAGGAAAGAAGCTCCTCGATGTTCTCGCGCCGGCCGACGTCCTCCCGGTCCTCGGAATCGGCATAAAGGGCGGCATAGCCCGTCACGGAGAGCAGGTGCTCGAGCAGGGCCGACGGCGTCCACGACGCGGCCTTCTCGTGGAGGTCGAGAACCACCTCGCGAAACCGGGCGAGCGCCGTCTTTGCCCGCTCGGTCAACCCTTCCGGATTCTCCGAGACCTCCCACCACGACCGGCCGCTCTCGCGCGCCGCGGCCCCCAGGCGATCGAGCGTCGCGGCCCCGATACCGCGGGCCGGCACGTTGACGACGCGCCGGAACGCGAGGTCGTCCTCGGGCCGGGCCGCCAGGCGCAGGTAGGCCAGGACGTCCTTGACCTCCGCCCGTTCGTAGAACTTCATGCCGCCCACCACGACGTACGGGATCCGCCGGCGGACGAGCTCTTCTTCGAAGGGCCTCGACTGCGCGTTGGTCCGGTAGAGGATCGCGACCTCTCCCGGGGCGCGGCCGGACGCGGTGATCTCCCGCGCAACCGCCTCAGTCTCGGCCCGGTCCTCCTCGAAGCGCCACAGCTTCACGAGAGCGCCGTCGCCACGGTCGGCGCGCAGCCGTTTCTCGCGCCGCCGCCGATTGTGGGAGACGAGCCCCGCGGCGGCCGCGAGGATCCTGGCCGTCGAGCGGTAGTTGGCCTCGAGGGCCACGATGCGGGCGCCGGGAAAGTCCGTGTCGAAGCGCAGGATGTGCTCGACCTCGGCGCCGCGCCAGCGGTAGATCGCCTGATCCTCGTCGCCGACGGCGCACAGCGACTCGGCCCCCTCGCCGTAGAGCTTCACCAGCGCGTCCTGCGACGAGTTCGTGTCCTGATACTCGTCGATGAGCAGGTGCCGCACGCGGCGCCGCTCCTCCGCCAGCACGGCGGCGTCGGTGGACAACAGCCGTACCGAACGCGCGATCAGGTCGTCGAAGTCGAGCGCCCCGCTCGCCGCGAGCTTCTTCTCGTAGAGGGCGTAGACCTGGCCGATCCGTTCTCCCGCGAAGTCGGTCTCGGTGGCCACGAACCGCTCGGCCGTGACGAGGGCGTTCTTGGCGCTCGAGATCCTCCCCCGCACGGCGTTGACCGGCAGGACCTGGTCGGAGATCGACAGGTCCGCCATCGCTTCCTTGATCAGGGCGAGCTGGTCGGAGGAGTCCGCGATCGAAAAGCGCGGGGGCAGCTTCGCCTCGCGCGCCCGCCGCCGCAACAAGCGCAGGCCCCAGGCGTGGAACGTCCCGATGAAGGAGCCGAGGGCCCCGCCCCCGAGCAGCTTCTGGGCGCGCTCCCGCATTTCGGCCGCGGCCTTGTTGGTGAACGTGACCGCCGCGATCGAGCGCGGATCCACGCCGCCGCGCACGAGGTGGGCCAGCCGGTGGGTGATCACCCGCGTCTTTCCGGAGCCCGCACCCGCGATCACGAGCAGCGGCCCCTTCCCGTGGAGGACCGCCTCGCGTTGTTCGGAGTTCAGTCCCGTGAGGAGATCGGATGCCGACATGAGGGAGGAGTCTACAGTCTCCCGCCGGCCGTCGACCGTCGGCCTTCGACTACTCGACCGTCACCGACTTGGCGAGATTCCTCGGCTGGTCCACATCGCACCCGCGCCGCACCGCGACGTGGTACGCGAAGAGCTGCAGGGGGACGACGGAGAGGATCGGCTGCAGCTCCGGGATCGTCTCGGGCATGATCACCACGTGGTCGGCGATCGCGGCGACCTCCGGGTCCGGCCGGGTGCCGAACACGATCGCGATGCCGTCGCGCGACTTGACCTCGCGCAGGTTCGACAGGGTCTTCTCGCGCCACGCGTCGTTGGGAGCGAGCACGATGACGGGCATGCTCTCGTCGATGAGCGCGATCGGCCCGTGCTTCATCTCCCCGGCCGGATATCCCTCGGCGTGGATGTAGGAGATCTCCTTGAGCTTCAACGCCCCCTCGAGGGCCACCGGGTAGTGGAGCCCGCGGCCGAGGTACAGGAAATCCCGAGCGTGCTGGTACCGGCGGGCGAGCTCCTCGATCTCGGGCTCGAGCGCGAGGACCTCCCCGACCGCACGCGGCAGGTGCGCGAGGGCATGCCGTTCCTCGGGGGACAGCACGGGCGCGAAGCCGCGCGCGGCGCGCAGCTTCGCGGCGACCAGAAAGAGCACGGCCAGCTGCGTCGTGAAGGCCTTCGTCGAGGCGACCCCGATCTCGGGCCCGGCGTGCGTCGCGAACACGGCCTCGACCATCCGCGCGATCTGGCTGCCCGGGGAGTTCACGATCGCGGCGATCGGGGATCCCGACCGGCGCGCTTCGGAGAGCGCCGCCACAGTGTCCGCCGTCTCGCCCGACTGCGAGATCCCCAGGGTCAGGACTCTCTCGCCGACGACCGGGCGGCGGTACCGGAATTCGCTGCCGTAGTCCACCTCGACCGGGATCCGCGCCATGCCCTCGATGAGGAATTTGCCGACCTGCGCCGCGTGCCACGAGGTGCCGCAGGCGAGCAACAGCATCCGGTCGAACTGCGCGACACGCTCGGGCGACAGGAGGGGCGCGTCGAGGTAGAGCTCGCCCGTCTCGAGCGAGACCTTGCCGCCGAGCGTCTCGGCGATCGCCGTGGGCTGCTCGTGAATTTCCTTGGCCATGAAGTGGCGATAGCCGCCCTTCTCCGCCGCCACGGCATCCCAGAGGATGCGGTGGACCGGACGTTCGAGCACCGCCCCGTCGTGGTCGATCACGCGCACGCCGGCGATGTCCACGCGCGCCACGTCGCCGTCCTCGAGGAAGATGACGTCGCGCGTCCAGGGAACCAGCGCCACCGGGTCCGACGCCACGAAGTTCTCGCCCCGCCCGAGGCCGAGCACGATGGGCGGCCCCGAGCGCGCGGCCACGAGCACCCCGGGCTCCCGGCTCGAGGTGACGAGCACGGCGTATGCGCCGGTGAGCGAGCGCACGGCCGAGCGGACCGCTTCGAGCAGGTCGCCGGCAAACGCCGCCTCGACCTCGTGGGCGAAGACCTCCGTGTCGGTCTCGCTCGTGAATCGGTGCCCCGCCTTCGCGAGCTCGGCCTTGCGCTCGGCGAAGTTCTCGAAGATCCCGTTGTGGACGACGACGATCTCGCCGGAACAGTCCGTCTGGGGGTGGGCGTTGGCCTCCGTCGGCCGCCCGTGCGTGGCCCAGCGCGTGTGGCCGATGCCGGTTTCGCCGGGCGAGGCCGAACCCTCGAGCTTCTCGACGAGGTTGCCGAGCTTGCCCGGCGACCGGTGGATCGTCAGGCCTCCGCGGGAGAGCGTCGCAATGCCCGCGGAATCGTACCCGCGGTACTCGAGGCGCTTGAGCCCCTCGAGAAGGAGCGGACTCGCCTCCCGTGTCCCGACGTAGCCGACGATGCCGCACATGGCTATGCCCCGAATCGTGAGCCGAAAGCCGTGAGCCGGTGCCGAGCCCGGAGTCGCTGAATTGTCATGGGACGGGAAATTCTAACCCTTCCGGGCCTTGCGGCGGGCGGCCCAGCCTTCCTTGACGACCTGGGGGGCGCGCGAGAGGACGAGGGCCCCCTCCGGCACGTCCCGGGTGACGGTCGTCCCGGCGCCCACGTACGCGCCCTTGCCCACGGTCACGGGCGCGACGAGCTGACTGTCGGAGCCGATGAAGGCTCCCTCGCCCACCGTGGTGCGGTGCTTCTTCTCGCCGTCGTAGTTGCAGGTGATCACGCCCGCCCCGATGTTGGCGCGCGCCCCGATCTCCGCGTCCCCGAGATAAGAGAGGTGCTGAGCCTTGGCGCCCTTGCGCAGGACCGAGTTCTTCGTCTCGACGAAGTTGCCGACCTTCACGTCCTCCTCGAGCACGGTCCCGGGCCGCAGCCGTGAGTACGGGCCGACGCGGGCGTTGGCGCCGATCTTCGCCCCGTCGGCGTCGCAGTGCGGGCCGATGACCGCACCGAAGGCGAGGACCGTGTTCACCAGCCGCGTGAACGATAGGACCTCGCAGCCTTCCGACAGGACGGTCTCGCCTTCGAGGCAGACGAAGGGGTGCAGGACGACGTCGGGCGCGAGCTCGACCCTAGGGCCGATGCGGACGGTCGCCGGATCGAGGACCGTCACGCCCGCGTCGAGCGCGCGCTCGATCCCGCGCCGGCGCTCGAGTTCCTCGGCGGCCGCCAGGTCCCGGCGCGTGTTGACGCCCCAGGCCTCGCGCCAGTCCTCCGCCGCAACGGCCTCGACCTTCCCCCGCCGGGCCGCCAGGATCGCGACGGCGTCCGTCAGGTAGTACTCGCCCGAGACCGGGTTTCGCCCGATCTTCGCCAGCGCCCGGGCGAGCGCATCCGGATCGAAACAGTAGACGCCCGCGTTGACCTCGGCGATCCGCCTCTGCCGCGCCGAGGCGTTCTTCGCCTCGACGATGGCGGTCGGACGGCCGCGGGCGTCGCGGACGACACGGCCGAAGTCGCCGGGGTCCGGGGGGCGAAAGGTGAGAAAGGCGAGGTCGAGGTCGTTCTCGCGCCGCAGCGCGACCAGGCGCCCGAGCGTCTCCGGCCGCAGCAGCGGCGTGTCGCCGGCGAGCACGACGATCGGGCCGCCGTCCGCGCCCAGGGCCTCGCGCGCCCGCGCGACCGCGTCCCCCGTTCCGAGCGGCGGATCCTGGACGGCAAAATGGACGCCGCGGCCCTCGAGGACCGAGGCGATGCGCCCGCGATCGGCCCCGACGACGACGACCACGCGGGACGGCAAGAGCGGTTGCGCCGCGTCGAGGACGGCTTCGACCAGCGACCGGCCCGCCACGCGGTGAAGGACCTTCGGCAGCGAGGATCGCATCCGCACTCCCGCTCCGGCCGCGAGAACCACGACGCGCGGAGGCGGCTCCGCCGGCGGAGGAACGCCGCGCCGGGGCCGCCGAACAGACTTCTTCATGCCCGCAGTATAGGGTCGTCCGCAGCGGCCGGCCGCCTACGGCTCATGGTTCGCGCCCTATGAAGCGAGCAGCTTCTGAAACTCCGGCATCTCGCGCACCGGATCGAAATCCCGGTCGTGGCGCGCGAGCACCCGATGGCGCTGGTCTTCTTCGATCGCCTTCTGCAGATGCGCGAGCGCCGTCTCGAGGTCGCCCTTCTGCGCGAGGCAGCAGGCGAGCAGGAAGTCCACACGGCCCGAACCGTTCTTGCGGGCGGCGCGCTGCAGGTGCTCGATCGCTTCGTCCACGTTTCCGCGGTTCTTCTCGATCACCGCCGCGTAGTAGAAGTCCTCGGGCTCGGACAGGGCCGGCCGCGGGTCGCGCCGCTGCCGCTCGCAGACCGTCAGGTAGACGCGAGCCCGGTCCACGAGCTCGCGCTCCTCCGGGTACTTCTGGATGAGGTCGAGGAAGTGGCGCTCGGCCTCGTCGAGTTTCTTCTTCTGCAGGGCCGCCACGCCGCGGTCGTAGTCCTTGCGGGCGTTCTCCGTGTGTTTGGAGAGCTCGCGGAGGGTCGTGGCCTTCTTCGGGGCGGGCGCCTCGGCCGCGTTCCCGATCAGGGCGAGCTTCTCCATCTTCTTCTCCAACTCGTCGATGCGGACCGACAACACGTCCGCGAGCGCCTGCACGCTCATCTTCTCGGCGTTGTCCTTCAAGAATCGCAGCTCGGCTTCCGACCAGCGTTTGACCATCTCGATTTTGCCCTCCCAGGCGCTTTCGAAAAAACGGCGTATTCTAGGGGGGCCTACCCCCTGTGTCAATGCCGGGAGGCCGAGAGGCCACCTGCGCGGCGCCGGGGGGATCGACGGGAGGATCTGGAATGCGGAAAACCAGCCTGCGATTCGCCGTTCTCTGGGCCGGGTTGGTCGCGGCGGCCGCCCTTCTCGGTGCCGTCGCCGACCGTTCGCTGACCGCGAGCGGCACGGTCGCCCGGGTGCAAGCCTCCGAGCGCTCCATCACCATCACGCTCGCCGACGGCAGCGAGGCCCGCTTCGTCTGGAACGCCGACACGAAGATCAGCGGCGTCCTCTCCCCGGGCGCGAAGGTCACCCTGCGTTACGAGGTCGGGACGGACGGCCGCAACCTCGCCCAGCAGATCAGCGTCGCTCGAAGCTGAGCCGGGCGCATTTCGGCCTGCGCCCGCCCTCCTGCTAGAATCGCGCCGCGCCCGCGAACACCGCGGCGAGGAGGACGGAATCCATGGGGATGTACATCATCGCGGAACCGTGCATCGGCACCAAGGACACGGCCTGCGTGGACGTGTGTCCGGTCGACTGCATCCACCCGCGAAAGGATGAAGGGGATTTCGCGACGGCCGAGATGCTCTACATCGATCCGGACGTCTGCATTCAGTGTGGCAACTGCGAGCCGGCCTGCCCGGTGACGGCCATCTTCACGGAAGAGACCATCCCGGAGAAGTGGAAGCACTTCCAGCAGGTCAACGCGGACTGGTACAAGAAAAAGTAGCCAGGCGGCGGAAGGCCGGAGCCCTCCGCCGTCTGCGCTCCGCCTACTTTCCCTTCAGCACCTTCGCGAGAAACGCGTCCGCTCGCGCGTTCGCGTCCTTCGCATCTTCGGGCTTGAAAACAGTGGGATCCTTCGAGGACGCGAAGCCGTGGCCCGCATCGGGATAGATCTTGAAGTCCACGCTCTTGCCGTCCTTCTTCGCGAGAGCCGCGAACTCTTCGACGCTGGCCGGGGGAATCCCCTGGTCCTGCCCGCCGAAGTTCCCGATGAGCGGCACTTTCAGAGCGGCGATCGTCGCCGGCTCCGTCATGAGGTGACCGTAGTAGATGACCGCGCCCGCCAGCGTGGGCTCCGCGACCGCCAGGTCGAGCGACATGCCGCCCCCCATGCACCAGCCGATGGACGCCAACTTCGCGCCGTCGACGTCGGGCCGCGAGCGCAGGTACGCCACGGCGGCCTTCATGTCGCGGATCGCGCGATCGTCCGGCAGCCCGCGCATGAGCTGGTGGGCCGTGTCCGGGTCCGTCGCCACCTTGCCGCGATAGAGGTCCACGGCGAGCGCGACGTAGCCCTGCTTCGCGAAGCCGTCGGCCTTCCCCTTCACGAAGTCGTTCAGACCCCACCATTCGTGGATCACGACGAGAGCCGGCCTCTTGCCGGCCCCGTCGGGCACGGCGAGGTAACCCGACACCGTCTCCGAGCCGCTCGGGTAGGAGACCATCGTTCCGGCGGTCAGGACCGCGACCGACAACGCGAAACCCGCGAGACCGAGTGCAGAAACCCTTTTCAGCATGTTTCCTCCTGACGAAGCCGCTAGGTTAATCTTAATTCGGTGCAGTTGTCCTTCCCCATCGCCGCGGCCGACGCCGAGGCCCGACTCCAGATCCTCTACGACCGTCTCGCCGCGAGCTTCGGCTTCGACCCGGCTCGCGTCCGGCTCTCCCGCCGCAAACTGACGGGTGGGGAGATCGTCTACGGCAGACCGCACCGGATCACGGTCTCGGCCCACCTGTCGCCGGCGGAGCAGGAAGACACGCTGCGGCACGAGGCCGCCCATGCCTGGGCGTGGCGCCTCGAGGGCAGCCGCGCGGCCCACGGGTCGCTCTTCCGGGAGCTCGCCCGCCGCCTGGGAGCGCGGGGCGGACACGCACCCGAGACCCCGGCGCTCAAGCAGTTCCGCGCGGCCCGCGCCCGCGTCGTGTACCGGTGCCGCGGCTGCGGGCGGCACTTTCGCCGGTTTCGGCCCTTCCGCGGCGCGCGCGAGTGCTTCGCGTGCCACCGCGCGGGGCGGCC
>DATMNJ010000375.1:0-4120 GCA_035569175.1 Thermoanaerobaculia bacterium
GTGCGGGCGGTCGAGGAGCTCACGGGGCTGGAGAGGGATCCTTCGCTGCGCTGAGGACGAGCTGACGCGCGCCGCTCCCGCGGCCGCGTCACCTCACTTCAACTCGGTATTCCAGTACGCCAGATCGAGGAAGTTGCGCCACGACGGATGCAGCCGGCTCGAGCCGAACTGGCCGACGGGGTGCCACCGGGGCTTCCGGGGTGCAGTGATCAGGCGGATCGAGGCCTCCTGCGGAGTGCGGTTGCCCTTCTTTACGTTGCACGAGAGGCAGGCGCACACCACGTTCTCCCAGGACGAGTTGCCGCCGCGCGACAGCGGGATCACGTGGTCGAGCGAGAGGTCCGCGGACGGAAACTTGTGCCCACAGTACTGGCAGCGGTTGCCGTCGCGCAGGTAGATGTTGTGGCGCGAGAACTTCACGTCCTGCCGCGGCAGGCGGTCGAAATCCTTCAGGGCGACCACGCGCGGCACGCGGATGGCCATCGAGGGCGTGAGGACGACCTCGTCCTGAGGCTGGACGGGGATGTCGCACCAGTTCTCGAACTCGTACGTCGAGTAGTCCGGCAGAACCGCCCGGACGTGCCCCTTGTAGAACAGGGAAAAAGCCTTCCGCACGGACGTGACTTGCACGGCCTGGAAGACCCGATTCAGCACGAGGACCTGAGAGTCGAGCATCGTTGCGTCTGGGGCGCTCATTATAATCGGTGACAGTGCCGTTCGCCGTCGCCAGGGGCCGCCTTCTCGCGCTGATCGACAGCCTCGCCGGCCGCCGGCTCGTCGTCGCGGGGGACTTCGTGCTCGACCGCTTCATCTACGGGTACCCGAAGCGCGTCAGCCGCGAGGCCCCGGTCCTCATCCTGCGCTACTGGAAGGAGGAGAGCCTCCCGGGCGGCGCGGGCAACACGGCCGCCAACGTCCGGGCGCTCGGAGGCACCCCGGTTCCGGTCGGCGCGACGGGCGCGGACGAGTCCGGCCGCGCCCTGCGCGAGGCGTTTCGGGCCCGTGGCATCGAGACGGAGGGGCTCGTCGAGACGCCGGGCTACCGGACGCCGACCAAGACACGCATCCTCGGCGGCGCGCCGCACGCGATCAAGCAGCAGATCGTCCGTTACGACGTCGAGGACTCCCTGCCTCCCGAGGCCTCCGGCGGGTCGAGCCTCGCCGAACGCCTGCGGGCCGCGGCGCGCGGAGCGCACGGCGCCATCCTCTCGGACTATGGGTACGGTGCGATCTCCCCCGGGGCCGTCTCCGTGCTGCGCGCGGTCCTCGAGCCGCACGCGCGCATCTGCGTCGATTCGCGCCACCGCCTTCCCGAGTATGCCGGCGTGGACGCGGCGACACCCAACGAGGAGGAGCTCGAGGAGTCGGCGGGAGTGGCTCTGGACGACTCGGAGACACGGCTCGAGACGGCGGGCGCGGCGCTGCGGGCCCGCATGCGCTGCGGATCGCTGCTCGTGACGCGCGGCTCCCGCGGCATGGCGCTCTTCTCGGGCGCCGCGGCCGCCGAGCACATCGCGGTGCACGGCACCGACCAGGTCGCCGACGTCACCGGCGCCGGGGACACGGTGCTGGCCGCCTTCGCGCTGGCCCTCTCGGCCGGGGCGGCCCCGCTCGAGGCGGCGCTGCTGGCCAACTTCGCCGGCGGGGTCGTGGTGATGAAGATGGGCACGGCCGTCGTCACGCCGGAGGAGCTCAAGGCGGCCGTGGAAGCGGACCGCGCGCTCCTGTCGTGACCGCGCCGAAAATTCTGACGCGCTCTCAGCTGCTCGAGGCGGCGGCCCGCGCCCGCGCCGAGGGAAAGACGATCGTGTTCGCCAACGGCGCCTTCGACCTCCTGCACGTCGGCCACGTGCGCTACCTCGACGCGGCACGGCGGGAGGGCGGCTGGCTGGCCGTCGGCGTCAACGCCGACGTCTCCGTCCGGCGCGCCAAGGGATCCGCTCGTCCCATCCTGCCCGAGGCGGAGCGGGCCGAGATCGTGGCCGCGCTCGCGGCCGTCGATGCGGTCGTCCTCTTCGACGAGGATTCGCCCGCGGCCCTGATCGCGGCGTTGCGGCCGGACGTCCACGCCAAGGGCACCGACTACACCGCCGCGTCGGTGCCCGAGCGCGACGTCGTCACGGCTTACGGCGGCCGCACGGCGATCGTGGGAGACCCGAAGGACCACGCGACGACCGACCTGATCGAGAGGATCCGGCGGGAGTGACGGCCGACCGCGATCCATGCGCCTCTTGATCGTCCGCCTCTCCGCGATGGGCGACGTGATCCACGCGCTCCCGCTGGCCCAGAACGCGCGGACCGCCGGCGCGACGGTTGCCTGGGTCGTGGAGCGAGCCTTCGCCGGGGTTCTCGAGGGAAACCCGAGCTGCGACCGGATCTTCACGGCCGATACGCGGGGATGGCGGCGCCGGCCGTTTTCGGCGGCGACGTGGCGCGGGCTGGCGGGGTTGCGGAGGCAGCTGCGCGCCTTCGCGCCGGACCGGACGCTCGACGCACAGGGGCTCTGGAAGTCGGCGGTCGTGGCGCGCGCAGCGGGCGCCCCGGTCGTCGGGTTCGCCGCGGCGGCGCGCCGGGAGCCGGCCTCGGCGGCCCTGTGCGGAATTTCCGTGACGCCGGGCGCGGGGGCGCGGCACGTGGTCGACCGGAACCTCGCGCTCCTTTCCGCGGCCGGCATCGCCGTGACGGAGCACGCGCCCGACGCGTCGTACCTCCTTGCGCGGCCGACCCCGGACGCGGACGCGTTCCTCGCGGCGCTGCCGGGCCCGTTCGCCGTCTTCCACCCCGGCGCGGGCCGCGCCGAAAAGACCTGGGGGCAGGAGCGCTTCGCGCGCCTCGCCGCGGCCCTGCGCTCGCGGCACGGCCTCGCGGCCGTCGTTTCCTGGGGACCCGGCGACGCGGATCGCGCGGAGCGGCTGGCCGCGCTCGTGCCCGGAGCCTTTCGGCCTCCGCTGCTCGACGTGCCGGGGCTCGCGCGGCTCTGCGCCGCCGCGAGCCTCTTCGTCGGCGGCGACACCGGGCCCCTCCACCTTGCCGACGCTCTCGGCACGCCGACGCTCGCGCTCTTCGGGCCCACGGATCCGGAAAGGAACGGGCCGTACCGGGATCGGAGGGGAGTCCTGACGAACATGCGCGCCGTCGCGGACGAGGACGTGCTGCGGTTGGCGCAAGCGCTCGCGCGTCGCGCGTCCTGAGTCGCGGGTCGGCTCCGAGAGAGTGCGCGCGACCCGCGACCCGCAGCGTGCGGCCCTCCCGACCGGCCCCCCTTTGACTCTTTCCCACTAAACCCCTACCATTCAAGGCCATCCATGGCCGTAAAACTCGGAGATCTCCTCCTCAAGCAGAAGCTGATCACGCAGGAGCAGCTCGAAACCGCGCTGAAGCTGCAGCGCGAAGAGGGCGGCAAGATCGGCGAAGCCCTCGTGCGGGTGGGCGCGGTGTCGGAGAGCGACATCACCGAGACCCTGTCGCAGCAGTTCGGAGTCCCCTCGATCGACCTGGCGCACTTCGAGATCGACCCCGCGATCATCAAGGTGGTCCCCGGCGAGGTCGCCCGCAAGTACGGTGTCCTGCCGGTAAACAAAACGGGCGCGACCCTGACGATCGCCATGGGCGACCCGACCAACGTCTTCGCCATGGACGACATCAAGTTCATGACGGGCTACAACGTCGAGCCGGTCGTGGCCTCCGAGATCGCGCTGCGCAAGGCGATCGACAAGCACTACGGGACGCCGCGCTCGGTCGTGCTGAAGGAGCGCGCGAAGCAGGGCTCGGGCCCGACGTTGACCGACTCGAGCAGCCTCGACGACGTGATGGCGTCCTCGGCGCTGACGATGGACGACATGGCGAGCGTCGGCCTGGGCGAGCTCAACATGGACGAGATCACGGGCCTCGACACCGGCGCCGACGTGGACGTCGTCCGGGGCGAAGAGGGCCAGGAGATCGACCTTTCCGACCTGGCCAAGTCGAGCGAATCCGCCCCGATCATCAAGGTCTCCAACCTGATCCTGATCGAGGCCCTCAAGGCCGGCGCCTCGGACATCCACGTCGAGCCGTACGAGAAGGAGTTCCGCGTCCGGTTCCGCGTGGACGGCATTCTCCACAACATCATGGCGCGGCCGAT
>DATMNJ010000376.1:0-7259 GCA_035569175.1 Thermoanaerobaculia bacterium
GCCGATCCAGAGCGCGAGGATCACGAGGGGGGCGAGCGTCAGCTGCTCGCGCAGGGTCAGGTCCTGCAGCTTCGCGTTGGCCGCATTCGTGATCTCGCCGAAGAAGATCCGCTGGTAGAGCCAGAGCAGGTACGCCGCGCCGAGGACGATGCCCGTGGCCGCGAAGAAGGCCCACCAGAAGTTGCGCGCGAAGGCTCCCTGGAGGATCGAAAACTCCCCGATGAAACCGTTCAAGAGCGGCAGGCCCATCGAAGACAGGGCCAGGATGAGGAAGTACGTCGCGTAGATCGGCATCTGCTTCGCGAGGCCGCCGTACTCCGAGATCATCCGCGTGTGCCGCCGCTCGTAGACGATGCCGACGAGGAGGAACAAGCCGCCGGTCGAGATGCCGTGGTTGACCATCTGGAGCACACCGCCCTGGATGCCGGCCATGTTGAGGGCGAAGATGCCCAGCATGACGAAGCCGAGGTGGGAGACCGACGAGTACGCGATCAGCTTCTTCATGTCCTTCTGCACGAGCGTGACCATGGCCCCGTACACGATGCCGACGATCGCCAGCCCCGCCATGATGCCGATCACCCGGTGATTGCGCACGGCCTCCGGAAACATGGGCAGGGAGAAGCGCACGAAGCCGTAGGTCCCCATCTTCAGGAGAACGGCGGCCAGGATCACCGAGCCCGCCGTGGGCGCCTCCGTGTGGGCGTCGGGCAGCCAGGTGTGGAACGGGAACATCGGGACCTTGATGGCGAATCCGAAGAAGAAGGCGAAGAAGAGCCAGATCTGGAGCTCCGCCGGCATGCCCGCCGCGACCGCCGTCAGCTTCTCGATGGAGAAGGTCGCCGCGTTGCCGAGCCCCTTGTACGCGAGGAACCCGGTCGTGTTGTAAAAGTAGAGGGCGATGATGCCGAGCAGCATCAGCACCGAACCCGCCAGCGTGTACAGGAAGAACTTGATCGCCGCGTAGAGCCGCCTCTGGCCGCCCCAGACGCCGATCAGGAAGTACATCGGGACGAGCATGACCTCCCAAAACACGTAGAAGAGAAACAGGTCGAGGCAGCAGAACGTGCCGATCATGAACGTCTGGAGCAGGAGGAGCAGGACGTAGTACTCCTTCTGGCGCTCCGTGATGGCCGAATACGAGCAGTACACCGCGATCAGGCCCACGATCGTCGTCAGCAGGATCAGCACGAGCGTGATGCCGTCGATGCCGAAGTGGTAGTGGACGCCGAGCGACGGGATCCACGACGCCCGCTCGACGAACTGGTAGCCGTCGTGCGCGCGGTCGAAGGCCCACCAGAGTGGCAGGGACACCAGCAGGTCGATGGCCGCCACCGCGGTGGCAAACGCCTTGATCGCCCCCGTCTTTTCCTTGGGAATGAGGAAGATGATCAGGAGCGCCCCGACGAGCGGGATGTACGTGATGATCGAGAGGATCGGGATGTTCGTCAGTTGCGGCATACGTGTTCCTCAGTTCGGGTCATCACTCACCTTTAGCGAAACAACAGGTAAACCGCGACGAGGCAGAACAGGCCGCCCCCCATCACGAGTGCATAGTTCTGGACCCGTCCGGTCTGGGCGCGGCGGAAGAGCCGGAAGAGGGCCTGGAGCACGTTCGCCACGCCGTTGACGAGCCCGTCGACGACGTACTGGTCGAAGAGGGAGGCGGCCCAGGACGCGCCCTTCGTGAGGGCGGCCGCGCCGTTGGGGATCAGGTCGACGACCGTGGCGTCCACCTCCCAAAGGAAGCGCCCGCCGCCCAGGGCGAGCCCCTGGACGAAGATCCTGTCGTAGGCCTCGTCCACGAAGTACTTGTTGGTGACGGCGCGGTAGACGCCGGGCCACTGCTCGGCCAGGCGCGCGGGCGTCCGGCCCTCCCCCCTGTGGTACCAGGACCAGGCGAGATAGATGCCGATCGACGCCACCGCGACGGCCGCAGCCATCAGGGCGAGCTCGAGGGACAGCGAGGCGTGGTGCACCCTTTCGGGCATTCCCGCGATGGGCAGGCGGATGGGCCTCAGGAACTCGCCGATCCGGTCGCCGTGCTCGATGATCGGCACACCGACGTAGCCGGAGACGATCGACAGGAAGGCCAGCACCATCAGCGGGACCGTCATGGTCGGCGGCGACTCGTGGAGGTGGGCCTCCTGCTCCTTCGTGCCGCGGAACGGGCCCCAGAACGTGAGCGTGAGCAGCCGGAACATGTAGAAGGCCGTCAGGCCCGCGGTGAAGAGGGCGACCGCGTAGAGGACGCGAGGCAGCCAGGGCACGCCCTCGAACTCGGCGTGGAAGACGGCCGCCTTGATCGCGTCCTTCGAGAAGAAGGCCGCGAGAAACGGCACGCCCGAGATCGTGAGGGTCGCGATCAGGAAGGTCCAGTACGTCTTCGGAACCTTCGAGGCGAGGCCTCCCATCTTCCGGATGTCCTGTTCGCCGCCCATCGCGTGGATCACCGAGCCCGCGCCGAGGAAGAGGCAGGCCTTGAAGAAGGCGTGCGTCGTGACGTGGAACATGCCCTCGGTGAAGGCGCCGACGCCGCACGCCAGGAACATGTAGCCCAGCTGCGAGACCGTGGAGTACGCGAGGACCTTCTTGATGTCGTTCTGCGCCACGCCGATCGTCGCGGCGAAGAGGGCCGTGAAGGCGCCGACGACCGCCACGACGATCATGGCGTGGGGAGCCAGGCGGAAGAACACGTTGCAGCGGGCGATCATGTAGACGCCGGCCGTGACCATCGTGGCCGCGTGGATCAGCGCCGAGACCGGGGTCGGGCCCGCCATCGCGTCCGGCAGCCAGACGTAGAGCGGGAACTGGGCCGACTTGCCGCACGCGCCGACGAAGAGCAGCAGACAGACGACGGTCATGTACGGCGTGTAGGCCGCGGGATTGGCCGCCGCCGCCGCAAAGACCTTCTGGAAGTCGAGCGAGCCGAAGAGCGCGAAGACGCCGAAGATCCCGAGGATGAAGCCAAAGTCTCCGATGCGGTTGACGACGAAGGCCTTCTTCCCGGCGTCGGCCGCGAACGTCTTCTCGTAGTAGTAGCCGATCAGCAGATACGAGCAGAGCCCGACGCCCTCCCACCCGACGAACAGGAGGAGGAAGTTGCCCCCGAGGACGAGGACGAGCATGGCAAACATGAAGAGGTTCAGGTACGCGAAGTAGCGCCCGTAGCCCTCTTCGTGCCCCATGTACCCGGCGGAGTAAACGTGGATCAGGAAGCCGACGAACGTCACGAAGGCGAGCATCAGGGCGGACAGCGAGTCGATCCGCAGCGTCACGTCGACGAACCACTCGCCGGCGGCGCCGGGGATCTGGCCGACGGATTGGTTCACGCCGAGCGGGATCCAGCGCCACAGCGTCAGCGCGTGGGACGCGCCCTCGGAAAACGCCCTGAGGCCGACGTCGAAGATGGCCCCGAACGCGAGCACGCACGCGATGGCCACGCTGCCGACGCCGACGATCGTGTGCAGGCCCTTGAACGGGATCTCGTGGTGGCCCGGGTCGTGGCCGCTCGCATGGCCGGCATCCGGCGCCGTCGCCGCCGTGTGGGCGTCGGAGCCCTCGCCTCCCCCGTGCCCGTGCGCTTGCCCGCGGGTCCGGTGCGACAGCAGGTACACGAGCCCGTTGATCAGGAATCCCGCCAGCGGGAAGAGCGGGATGGCCCAGAGGAGGTTCTTCATCTCCGCTAGCCCCGCATCGTGTGCGCTTCTTCGACGTCGAGCGTCTTGCGCTGGCGGAAGTAGGAGATCGTGAGGGCGAGGCCGATGGCGGCCTCCCCGGCGGCGATCGTGATGACGAAGACCGAGAACACCTGGCCCGTCAGGTCGGACAGGCGCCGCGAGAACGCGATCAGGTTCAGGTTCACGGCGTTCAACATCAGCTCGATGGACATCAGGATCGTCAGGAAGTTGCGGCGGACGAGGACGCCCAGGAACCCGATCGAGAAGAGCAGAAAGCTGACGATCAGGTAGTGATTGATCGTGATCGTCATGGCATCAGTCCATCTTCTCCAGCGAGCGCCTTCCGAGGACCACGGCGCCGATCATCGCGACGAGCAGGAAAACGGACGCGACCTCGAACGGCACCAGGTAGTCCCGGAAGAGCACCCACGAGACGGCCTCGGTGTTCCCCGCCACGTGGGTCCCGACCATCCGGAAGGCGTCGGGCCGGACGGGAACGTCGGCCATCTTCTCCGTGCCGAGGATGTAGAGAAACGGCAGGAGGAACACGGGCAACAGCACGAGCGCGACGTCGAACTGCTTCTGGAAGGCCTTGCCCGCGTGCGCCACGCCCGGGTTGACGAGCATGACCACGAAGAGGAAGAGGACCATGATCCCGCCCGCGTACACCAGCATCTGCACGGCCCCGACGAACTCCGCCTGCTGGAGAATGAAGATGCAGGCCACCAGCACGAACGCGAGGAGCAGGTACAGCGCCGAGTGCACGGGGTTGCGCGCGACGACCACGGCGATGGCTGACACGAGCGCGAGCCCGGCGAAGACGACGAAGAGCCATCCCGCCGTTCCCGTCAGGAGCGCGCCGTCGGTCATGGCGCCTTCCTACCCCCGCTCCACGACCGTGAACGGCTTCACGTTCGGGGCCTCGCGCCAGTCGGTGAGCTTGCGGATGTCGAGGTAGAGCGACTCGTTGCGGTCGTAGGACGCCATCTCGTAGGTCTTGGTGGTCAGCCAGATCGACTTCGGCACCGTCGGGCAAGCCTCCTCGCAGAGCTGGCAGAACATGCAGCGCTTCAGGTCCACGTCGAAGCGGTCGAGGACCTTGACCGACTTGGCCTGCTCGTCCTTCTCGTTGTGCCAGTCGATGTAGATGATGTTGATCGGGCACTCGATCGCGCAGAGCGTGCACTTGATGCACCGCTCCTCGTCGAGGCGGAACATCCCGCGGAACCGGTCCGACGGAAGCTTCTTCTGCTCGGGGTACTCGATCGTCACCTTCTTCTTCAACAGGTGCCGCCCCGTGACCGACAGCCCGTCGAACAGGTCGAGGAGCGCGATGCGATCGAGCCACTTCTTGAGTGCCACCGTCGTCAGACCTCCACCGGGTGCGGCTCGGCCGCGAGCCGTTCGCGGCGCGTGAGCTTCTGCCGGAGCTTCGCCAGGAAAAACATCGCCACGAACAGGCCGCCGAAAATCCACGCCAGCCACACGAGGCCCGTCGTCCGCCCCGGAAAGAGCAGGATCGCGAAGGCGACGATCAGGATGTTCGCCAGGGCCATCGGGATCAGCCACTTCCAGCCGAGGGCCATGAGCTGGTCGAACCGGTAGCGCGGGAACGTGGAGCGGAACCAGATGTACGCGAAGAGGAAGGCGCCCACCTTCGCGAAGAACCACAGGACGGGCGGGACCTGCCAGAGGAATTCGAGCGCCTTCACGTTCGGAAAGGGCGGCAGCCACCCTCCGAGGAAGACCGTCACGGCCACGCAGGAGATGATGATCATTCCCGTGTACTCGCCGAGGAAGAAGAAAGCGAACTTCACGCCCGAGTATTCGGTGTTGAAGCCCGACACGAGCTCCGACTCCGCCTCGGGCAGGTCGAAGGGGTTGCGGTTGGTCTCGGCCACGCCGGAGACGAAGTAGATGAAGAAGGCAACCAGGCCCGGGAAGACGAACCAGAGGTGTGTCGACTCCTGCCGCCGCACGATCTCGACCAGCGACAGCGAGCGGGTCATCAGGAGGATCGAGACGAGCGCCAGGCCCATCGGGACCTCGTAGGACACCAGCTGGGCCGCCGAGCGCAGGCCCCCGAGCAGGGAGTACTTGTTGTTCGAGGACCAGCCGCCGAGGATGATCCCGTACACGCCGATCGAGGTGAGGGCGAGCAGGAACAGGAGGCCGATGTTGACGTCGGCCACCCACAGCGGCACGAGCGTCTTGCCGATGCGGACCGGCGGCCCGAACGGGATCACGGCCAACGCCGTCAGGGCCGGGATCACCGCCAGGACCGGCGCCAGGAAGTGTACGGCCTTCTCCGCCCTGGCCGGAGTGATGTCTTCCTTCGTGACGAGCTTGAGCAGGTCTGCCAGACCCTGCAGCGTCCCCTCGGGGCCGACGCGGTTGGGGCCGAGGCGCGCCTGCATGAAGCCCATGATCCGCCGCTCGGCGAGCACGATCACGAAGCCGACGATCGCCGGCACCGTCGCCACGAGCAGGACGACCTTGAGGTAGGTCCAGAATTCGGCCGGCAGCGTCACCGGTCCACCTCGCCGAGGACGATGTCGATGGTGCCGATCAGGGCCACGAGGTCCGACACGAGGTGGCCCTTCGCCAGCCGGGGCAACGCCTGCAGGTTGATGAAGGACGGCGGCCGGACGTGCATCCGGTACGGCTTGTTCGAACCGTTGGAGACGCAGTAGAAGCCGAGCTCGCCCTTGGGCGACTCGATCGAGGCGTACACCTCGTCGGCCGGCGGCTTGATCACGCGGGGCACCTTGCCGCGGATCTCTCCCGCCTCGAGCCTCTCGAGGCACTGGCGGATGATCCGTGCGCTCTGGCGCATTTCCTGGACGCGCACGATGTACCGGTCGTACGTGTCGCCGTTCTGGCGCGTCGGCACGACGAAGTCGAGCTCGTCGTAGCACTCGTAGGGCTGGGCCCGGCGCAGGTCCCACTCGAGACCCGATCCGCGCAGGATCGGACCCGTCAGGCCCCACTCGACGCACTCCTCGGCCGAGATCACGCCGATGCCGACCGTCCGCTTTTTCCAGATGCGGTTGTCGGTCAGCAACTGCTCGTAGTCGTCGATGCGTGTCGGCAGGTCGGAGATGAACTCCGACACGCGCTCCGTCCAGCCAGGCGTCAGGTCGAAAGGCAGCCCGCCGATGCGCATGCAGTTGAGCGTCAGCCGCGCGCCGCAATACTCTTCGAAGAAGTCCAGGATCTGCTCGCGCTCGCGAAAGGCGTACCAGAAAGGCGTCACCGCCCCGAGGTCGATGCCCGAGGTCCCGAGCCACACCAGGTGCGACGAGAGCCGCTGCAGCTCGTCGAGGATGACTCGGATCAGCTGCGCCCGCCGCGGAATCTCGACCCCGAGCAGCTTCTCGACCGCGAGGCAGAAGGCGTGGTTGTTGGTGGCCGCCGCCACGTAGTCCATCCGGTCGGTGTGCGGGATCCCCATCGGGTACGTCTCGGTCTCGAAGAGCTTTTCGGTGCCCCGGTGCAGATAACCCATGTCCGGCTTGGCCTCGAGGATCTTCTCGCCGTCGACCCGAAGGACGAGGCGCAGCACGCCGTGCGTCGACGGAT
>DATMNJ010000377.1:0-3700 GCA_035569175.1 Thermoanaerobaculia bacterium
GACAGGCTCCTCGCGGAGTACCCGATGCCCGACGAGGTCCGCTGGGGAATCGCCGAGGCGGGTTTCGTTTTTGCCACGCCGATCCAGGCCAAGACGCTGCCCATCACGCTGGCCGGCCGGGACGTCGCGGGACAGGCCCAGACGGGAACCGGCAAGACGGCCGCTTTTCTGATCACGATCTTCTCGCGACTGCTCCAGAAGCCGGCCCCGGGCGCGCTCGGCCCCCGCGCCCTGATCGTCGCGCCCACGCGCGAGCTCGTCGCCCAGATCCGCGCCGACGCCGAAGTCCTCGGCCGCCACACGGGCCTGGCGACGCTGGCCGTCTTCGGGGGCATGGACTACCGGCTCCAGCGCGAGGCCGTGAAGCGGGTTCCCGACGTGCTCGTGGGAACGCCCGGAAGGTTGCTCGATTACGAGCAGCAGGGCGCCGTCACGTTCCGCCACGCCGAGATCCTCGTCATCGACGAGGCCGATCGGATGTTCGACATGGGCTTCATCCGCGACCTGCGGCGGATCCTGCGGCGCTGCCCCCCGTACCACCGCCGCCAGACGATGCTCTTCTCCGCGACGCTGTCGGTCCGGGTGATGGAGCTCGCCTACGAACACACCAACAACGCCGAGAAGGTCGAGATCGAGCCCGAGCGCGTGCTCGCCCGCGGGATCACCGAAGTGCTGTACCACGTCTCCTCGACCGAGAAGTTCCGGCTCCTCCTCGGCCTGCTCGAGAGGGAGGGGGGCAGCCGCGTCCTCATCTTCGTCAACCGGCGTACCACGGCGGCCGACCTCGTGCGCGGTCTGTCGGCCAACGGTTATCCGACGCGCGCGCTCGCCGGCAACGTGCCGCAGGAGCGCCGGCTCAAGATGCTCGAAGAGTTCAAGGACGGGCGGCTCGCCGTCCTGGTGGCGACCGACGTCGCGTCGCGCGGGTTGCACATCGAGGGCGTGTCGCACGTCATCAACTACGACCTGCCCGAGGATTCCGAGGACTACGTGCACCGGATCGGGCGCACAGGGCGGGCCGGCGCGCTCGGCACCGCGGTTTCCTTCGCCTGCGACGACTACGTCTTCTCGCTCGACGCGATCGAAAAACGGGTTGGACGCAAGATCCCGGTCGAATGGCCGCCCGAGACGCTCTTCCGCTCGGGACGGGTCGCCCAGGCCCCCCGCGCCCACGCCGGATTCCGCTCGCGGCCGGAGCCGCGGCGCGAGGCGCCGAAAAAAGCGCCGCCCACCGACGCCGAGAGTTTCGGCCGGACCAAGCGAAAAAGCCGCAGGCGCTAACCCCGCTCACGGGTGGATAGGGGGAAGGCGCCTCGCCTCACGGCACCGCCGCGTCAGCTCGCGGCGCGCGAAGTCTCCCGACCGAAGGGAGGGAGGAGGCGCGCGCCGCGGGAGCGAGCGCGCAGCGAAGGGGTCAGGCGTCCGGTCGAGCCCCTTTGGGCGAGCCGGACGCCGGTGCGCCCGAACCTACGCCGAAATCGTCGGAGTTGCCGACCCGCAGGGCGCAGACCCCGTAGCGAAGCGCTCGCGACGGCCTAGAACGACTTCAGGAAGTCCGCGTTCGTCTTGAACTTCGAGAGCCGTCCCAGCACGAGCTCCATCGCCTGGATCTTGTCCACGGCGGCCAGGGCCCGGCGCAGCTTGACGATCTTCGGAAGGTCCTCGGGGCCGTACAGCTTCTCTTCCTTGCGCGTTCCCGACTGCGGAATGTTGATGCAGGGGAAGATGCGCCGGTTGAAGAGGTCCCGGTCGAGGACGAGCTCGGTGTTGCCGGTCCCCTTGAACTCCTGGAAGATGATCTCGTCCATCCGCGACCCGGTGTCCACGAGAGCGGTCGCGACGATCGTCAGAGAGCCGCCGCCCTCGGCATTGCGGGCGGCGCCGAAGAACCGGCGCGGCTTCTCCATCGTCCGGGCGTCGATGCCGCCCGACATGATCTTGCCGCCGCCCTTCTGCATGTGGTTGTACGCCCGCGCCATGCGCGTGATCGAGTCGAGGAAGATGATGACGTGCTTGCCGCATTCGATCAGGCGGCGGGCCCGCTCCGCCACGATCTCGGCGACCGCGATGTGGTTCTCCGCCGAGAGGTCGGCGGACGAGGCGATGACTTCGCCGCGCGTCACGCTGCGCCGGAAGTCGGTGATCTCCTCGGGGCGCTCGTCGATCAGGAGCACGATGACGTGCACGTCCGGGTCGTTGACCTCGACGGCGTGCGCCATGCGCTTCAAGAGCGTCGTCTTGCCGGCCTTGGGGGGCGCCACGATCAGGCAGCGCTGGCCGCGGCCAATCGGGGCGAGCAGGTCCACCACCCGGCCGCACATCTCGTCCGGCTCGGTCTCCAGCTTCATCCGTGAGTTGGGATCGATCGAAACGAGCTCGTTGAAGGCCGACCGCTGCCGGAAGGCCCCCGGCTCGAGGCCCTCGACGGTCAGGACGCGGCGCAGGACCGGCCGGTTTCCGTCGACGACCAGCCCGGAAACGAGCGCTCCGGCTTCGAGGCCCTCGCGGTTGATCAGCTCGCGCGGAACGAGCGGGTCCTTGGGCGTGGGCACGTAGTTCGTCTTCGACGACACGAGGACGCCCGGGGCGCTGTCCTTGGGCGGTATGAAGAGGACGCCCTCCGCGGGCCGCTCGGGCCCGCTCGCCGGGACGTCTTCCGGACGCTCCAAACCGCCGGCGACCGGTGCGCCACCGCCCCCGTTGGGCCCTCCGCGGCCGCCACGACGGCGGCGCCTGCGGCGGCGCCGGTGAGAACGCTGGCCGTCGGGCCCCTGGCTATCGGCGTGAGAAGGGGCCTCCGGTTGGACCTCGACGGACATAATGCTTTCCGGGGTCAAGGGATCTTCCGACATGAACTCCCAAACCCCCGCCGCGCTGACTCTAGGTCCGGGCGGGAACGAGCACATTCTACGCCGAAACCGGTTTGAAAAGCACGAAACCCGCAGAAGGGCCTTTTTACAGGCGTTTCAGGGACTCACCGAAGAATGCCGACAAGCGCCCCGGGGTCTGCCGGAGCGATCCCGGCCAGGGCAAAATCCTCGGCGGCATGCTCGGGATTGGACACACCAACCAGCGCGGTCGTCACGCCCGGAGCCGACCGCGCGAACTGGAGCGCCTGCAGCAGCGAGGTCTCGGCCCCGGGCAGCGCCGCAACGACCTCGTCGGGGAAGTCGTAGCCGGCCAGCCGGCCCTGGAGGAGAGAGGCGGAGCCGAAGGCCGCCAGCCCCAGAGCGCCAGCCGCGCGCAAGGCGGGCAGCCGCCCCGTCTCCGTCTCCTGCGAGCGAAAGCCGACACCCTGCCCCATCGCGAGGTTGGAGGGCAGTTGCACCGCGCGAAAGTGATGGTCGGCGCCGCCCACGTCGCGGGCCGCCGCGAGGACGTCGCGCATCGAGATGTGCTCGGGATGCTCGGGCGGGGCCCGGAGACCGTCCCAGGTCGCAAGGCCCCAGGCCGCGATGTGGCCCGCGCCCGCCGCCTCCTCGAGGACCTCGATCGCCGATGCGAGGCGCTGGCGCAGGACGGCGCGATCCACCGCCGCCAGCTGGGTCTCGACGTTGTGCAGGTAATAGAGGTCGACCGTGTCGAGGCCGAGGTTCGCGCGGCTGCGGGCGATCTGGTCGCGAAGGTACGCGGGCGCCATGCAGTGACAACCCTGGGCGATCTCATCGGCCGGCGCGAGGCCCGATGCGAGGAAGGATTC
>DATMNJ010000378.1:0-7368 GCA_035569175.1 Thermoanaerobaculia bacterium
ACGGTGAGGGACTCGATGCGGATCGGCTCCGTCACGGCTTCGTCCCCTTTCGCCACGCGGCGGCCAAGGCCTCCGCCGCTTCGTCCTGGCTGACCCCGAGCGTTGCCGCGAGACTCGCAAAGCGCGCGGCCGACTCCCGCAGGACCCTCGAGCGCTCGGCGCGGCTCATGGCGGGTGGCGCGTCGGCGACGTATGTGCCGTCGCCGCGGCGGACCGTCAGGATGCCGGCCTCCGTCAGCCGCTGGTAGGCCTTCGCGACCGTGGCGGGATTGATGCGCAGCTCGCGCGCGAGGTCGCGGACCGAGGGGACCGCGGCACCCGGCGCGATCGCCCCCGACGCCACGAGCCGGCGCAGGCCCTCCTCGATCTGGCTCCAGATCGGGGCGGCGTCGGACGGATCGATGCGGAGGGTGGTCATCGCCGTGTGTATTAGTGTAGTAGTACACTAATACACAAGTCAAGACCGCAGAATGCCTACCGCGAGTGGGTCATCCAGGAATGACCGGCTCCCCGCCGTCGCCCGCGACGCTCTGCCCGAAGTCGTACCGGCGGACCGCGGGGGCGGCGGCGGCGATGGCCGCCACGATCGCGACGGTCGCGATGCCGCCCGAGACCACGGAGAACGTGACTCCAACGACCGCCGACGCGAAAAGCGAGGCGACGAAGCCGGCCTCGAGCTCGCCGAGCTGCGGCCCACCCATGAAGAAAATCATGTTGACCGAGGTCATCCGGCCGCGCAGGCGGTCCGGGGTGATGTACTGCCGGAGGGTCTGGCGGATCACGGTCGAGATGGCGTCGGAGAGTCCCACGGCCGCGAGCGCGGCGAGGGTCAGCCAGAAGCTGCGCGAGAAGCCGAAGACGATCGTGGCGGCGCCATAGGCGGCGACCGACCAGAGGAAGATCCGCCCCTGGCGCGCGGGCAGAGGGCGGATCGAGAGAAAGAGCGAGCCCGCGAGCGCCCCCACCGCGGGAGCGGCGGCGAGGATGCCGTAGCCGCGTGCGCCGACTTTCAGGACCTGGTCCGCGAAGATCGGCAAGAGCGACGTCGCGCCCGAGAAGAAGGTCGCGAGGAAATCGAGCCCCATCGTCCAGACCATGAGGGGCGTCGTGAAGACGAACCGCAGGCCCTCGTGCAGGGCCGACCACCCCTCGGCCTGGCCGTGCTCGGCCGTCGGCGCCCCGGAGGTGTGCATCGTCGAGAGCGCGTAGATCACGGCGAGGAAGGACGCGGCGTTCAGGAGGTAGATCGTGGCGAGGCCATTCTTGCCGGCGCCCGCGTGCGCGATGAGGAGCCCCGCGAGAGCCGGGCCGCCGATGAGCGAGGCCTGGAACACGGAGAGATTCAGCGACAGCGCGCCGGGAAGGTCCCCGGGCGGCACGAGGCGCGGGATCAGCGCCTGCCGCGATGGACCGTCGAACGCGACGGCCGAGGCCGAGAGGGCGTTCAAGCCGTAGATGAGCCACAGCGTCTCGCGGTTGGCGAAGGTCGTCGCCCAGAGCGCGAGGGCGACCAGGGTCATCGCGACCTGCGTGGCGATCATCACGCGGCGGCGGTCGTGCCGGTCCGCGACGACGCCGCCCCAGAGCGAGAAGGCGACGATCGGCACCACGCGCGTCAGGCCGACGAAACCGAGCGCCAGCGGCGATTTCGTCAACAGGTATACGTGCCAGTTGATCGCCACGACCTGCATCTGCGACCCGGTCAGCGACAGCAGCTGCGAGACGATCAGCCGCCGGTAGTCGCGGTGGGCGAGCGCGCGGTAGGGAGCCCTCGGGCCGGGAGACGCCACGCGGTTAGTGCGCGCTCGCGGCGGTGGGGGCCTCACGGACCGCCCGGACGATGTAGCGCTGCGGCGCGTGGCCGACGAAGTAGAAGGGATAGCAGGCGACGAGCGTGATCACGGGCTCGGGCGTCGGGTCGAGGACCTGGACGTCCTCGGGTCGGACGATCCAGATCTCGTCCACGCGGTAGGTCTCCTTACCGGCGAGGGTCTCGAGCTCCACCGTGTCGCCCTTCACGACGTCCTTGAGCCCTCGGAAGAACCCGTCGCGGTGACCCGCAATGCCGACGTTGCCTC
This sequence comes from Thermoanaerobaculia bacterium, assembly GCA_035569175.1. Lineage (GTDB taxonomy): Bacteria > Acidobacteriota > Thermoanaerobaculia > UBA5066 > Gp7-AA6 > DAHUXD01. The sequence goes on from DATMNJ010000378.1 coordinate 2,079, forward strand.
TTTCACCGGGTTTCGCCGTGTCCTCGATGTGGCCGACCGCGCGGTTCAACGTGAGGTCGTCGGTGCCGTCGAGAACCGCCACCTCGAGCCCGATCTTCGGGATGCGCAGGACGGCCATCGGATCGGACGCCTTCTGCAGGCGCGACTCTTCGTAAGCCTTGATGCGCTCTTTCGACCACAGGCTGTAGTCGGGCGGCGTCTCGTCCGGCAGCATACGGGCGGCCGGCACCTGCGTGGGCAACCCGGGAACGACGGGAACGGGAACAGGAACGGAAACGGGAGCGCGGCGAGCCTCGGCGAAGCGCTCGAGGTCGCGGCGGGAACCCACGCGCGAGTGGATCCAGGCCGCGACCCAGAAGGCGACGAGGAGAATCCCCGCCGTCCAGGCGAGGCGCTCGAATCGGCGAAGCCAGGTCACGCGCGGATGTTAACGCGGACCCGCCGAACGCCTCAGGCCGTCTTTGCCGCGCTCCGGCGCTGCGCCGCGCGGTCACGCCACCAGGCCTGCGCCTCCGCCTCGTTCCACGGCGTCACGTCGTCGCAGGCTCCGAGCGCCTGCGCCAGCGCCTTGGCGCTCTCCGGCCGCTGATCGGGGTCCTTGGACAGGCACGCCATGATGACGGCCTCGAGCTTTTCGGGAAGCGCCCGGCCGAGGCGCTTGGACGGCGACTCGGGCTGGGTCTGGAGATGGTGGTGGATGGTCTCGAGGGCGGTGCGGCCCGAGAACACGGGCGTGCCCGTCAGCAGAAAGTACCCGACGGCTCCCAGGGCATAGAGGTCGCTGCGGGGGTCCTGGCTGCTCGAGTCCCGGATGGCCTCGGGAGCCATGTACTGCGGCGTCCCATGAAGAATGTTCTCGGCGGTGAGTCCGCCGTCGGCGCTGCCGGCGAGCTCCTTGACGAGACCGAAGTCGAGGATCTTGGCGATGTCGGGTATGCCGCCGCGCTCGACCAGGATGATGTTGGCGGGCTTGACGTCGCGATGGATGAGCCCGATGCCGTGGGCCTCGGCCAGCGCCGCGCAGATCTGCCGCAGGATGCGCACGGCGCGGCCGGGAGCGACGGGGCCGCCGTCGCGAACGAGCGTATCGAGGTCGACCCCGTCCAGGTACTCCATGACGTAGTAAAACAGGCCGTCCGGCGTGCGGCCGTAATCGTAGATCGAGACCGTGTGCGGGCTCGTCAGGCGGGCGGTCTGCTGGACCTCGCGCTCGAAACGGCGCAAGTTGTTCTCGCCGGCCGCACCCGGGGGCAGGAGCTTGATCGCGGTCGGCCGGCGGAGCATCTCGTGCTCGGCGCGGTAGACGATGCCCATCCCGCCCTCGCCGATCTTCTCCTTGAGCGTGTATTGGCCGAGGCGCCGCGCCCGCGCGACGCTGTTGCGCAGCCGAAACGTCACGAACGAGACGATCGTCGAGAGCAGCACGGCCAGCAGCGCCCAGAGAAATGCGTTGGCCGCGGCAGCGCCCGCGGACAGGTTCGGCGACGCGTTGAAGTGGACGGCGTACGCGACGAACGGAATCGGCAGCACGGCGAGCGTCGAGGTCCAGGCCGTGCGGCGCGGCGCGCTCGGAACGATCGCGGCGCGGTAGAGGAGGATGGCCATGGACGAGAGGAGCACGATCGTTTCCGGGCGCCGGGCGGCCGGCATGTTGCCCGTCATGGCGGTGAGCAGTCCCAGCGCGGCGACCGTTCCCAGGGCGTCCATCGCGAGGAGGGTCCGCTGCGACAGCTGCGGCTGGCGGACGGCGAGCCACATGACGAGCAGCAACGCGACCGCGGCCAGGTGGAAGAGCAGATAGGGCTCGGTCAGGGACAACGGCGGCGCGATCCTGGCCGGCCAGAGCGTGTAGATCACCCGTCCCGCGAGGAAGAAGCCTCCGGCCGCGAAGAGCGTTGCGCTGAAGTACAAAGAAAGCCGCTCGCTCAGGAAATCCCGCTCGCTCGCGGAGTCGAGCGGGGCCGGAGACTGGTCGGACTCGGCGCCGCGGCACTGAAGCTTCTTGATGAACCCGCCGCCACCCGTTGATGTTTCGCTCATGACGCTCCTCCAGGGCCGGCCCTGCCGCGCCCGTCAGCCCGTCCGGGTCTCGACGCGCAAGCCCTGCACAGAAAGGATTACGACGTTCCCCGGCGGGTCGGTTCCGATCCCGGAGCCTGCGGCGGACGGCCTCTCGGTTTCCGGGCGAAATCCGCTCTTTTCTGAATCGAGACTCGACCGGGGAGCGTAATATGTGGGACTGACCGGTCAGTACCAGAATAAGCATGTCTCGCGTAAAGACTCAAAGTAAAGAGCTTGCCATTCTCGACGCGGCCGCCCGCGTGTTCGCGTCCCGTCCGTTTCACGAGGTCCTCATCGACACGATTGCCTCGGACGCGTCGATCGGCAAGGGAACCATTTATCGGTATTTCGAGACCAAGGAAGCCCTCTACTCCGCCACGGTCCTTCACGTGGTCGAGGGCCTGGCGGCCGAGCTCGATGCACGGACCCGCGACGAGGCCTCCGGGACGCGGCGCCTCGAGGCGATCGCGACCCTGATCCTCGACCGCTACTGGGAGCACCGCTACCTGCTGCCGTACTTCCAGCGCGACGAGCGCCTTCCGATGCTCGAGGCCGAGTTTGCCGAGCGCAGGCGTCCGATCCTGGAGGTCGTCCAGCGGGCCATCCTCGCCGGCATCGAGCAGCGCGAGTTCGACGGCATCGACGCGCGGATCGGCGCGGAACTCTTCCTCGGGATGGTCCGCTCGATGAACTTGTTTCACCGTAGCGACGACCGGCTCGCGGACCTCGTCGCGCAATTGATGAGCGTCTTCGTCGGCGGCGCCGGAGTCCGCGCGAAGGAATTGAAGGGCACCGCGAAGGGCTGAGCCGTCCCGAATCGCGAAGGCGGCCGCCCCCTCTACGCCCGGGCCGGCCGGCCGCTGACCTGGAACGCGGGCCGCCCGAGGAGGAAGCCCTGACCGAACTCGATGCCGAGATCGACGAGGGTCTTTCTCTCCGGCTCCACCTCGATGCCCTCGGCGACGAGGGTCGCTCCGATGCGTTTGCCGATGGCGTCGAGGCTGGCGATGATCTCGCGCTTGATGGGGTCTGCGTGGATGTTGCGCACGAGGGTGTCGGCGACCTTGATGTAGTCCGGCTTGAACTGCAGGATCGTCTCGAGGCCGGAGTACCCGGAGCCGGCGTCGTCGATGGCGATTTTCATCTTGGCCCCCCGCACGAGCGAGAGGACTTCCTGGAACGAGTCGTAGTCGCGCACCATCTCCTTCTCGGAAATCTCGACGACGACGTCGTCGTGGCTGCGATTGATCGCGGCGAGATTGCGCTCGTCGAGAAACACCGGGTGGCGCAGCAGCATGGCCGACGCGTTGACGAAGAGACGGCGCTCGCTCACCGCCCGCGGGAGGTTCGCGAAGATGGTCTCGAGGCAGAGCGTCTCGAGCTCGACGTCCATCTCGTTCTCGTGGGCGACGGCGAAGAGAACGGTGGGCGGCTCGAGGGACGTTCCCTGCGGGCCGCGGATCAGGGCCTCGTAACCCATGATGGCGCCGTCCGGCAGGTGCCGCACCGGCTGGAACGCGGGCCTCAGCTGCTTCTGGCCGATGACCGTCTTCAGCCCGGCGAAGAGCTCCAGCTTTTCGCTCGTCTGGTGCTGCGCGACGATCTTCACGGCCTCCTGCAGCGTACGGATGACGTGGCGCGAGGGCCGCACGCGCGGGTTGTCGACGGTCGTCAGGCTCGAGGCGAGGATGTTGAGAAAATCCACGGCCGTCCCCTCGAGCGTCTGCCGCAGGCGGCGCGCGACGCTCGCGCGCAGGCGGGCGGCTTCCTCCTCCAGGTTGGCCGGCCCGCGGCCCCGGGCCGCCGGCGGCAGGTTGTAGAGGACGTAGAAGCCGTCGGCCCCGGAGAAGCGGATCGAGTGGACGTGGGGCGCCAGGCGCGAGGCGCGAACGTCGTCCTGGAGGCTCTCGGAGGCGGCCGCGAGAACGCGGTCGTATTGCTCCCATCCGAAGAGCTCCTCGAAGCCGAAGAACTTTCCAATCTGGAGGTAGATGACCCCGAGGTTCTCGATCCGCTCGTCCGCCTTGGACGGGTGGTCGAACGGATGGATCGGCAGCTGCGTGACGGCGTCGTAGACGATGCGGTCGCGGCGCAGGTCGTCGAGGCCGTCGGGCGCGTCGCCGCCGGGCGGTGCATCGGCTTCGCCGGGCGCGTCCGGCACGGGGGTCAGGCGTCTGGCCTTCATCCTTCCTCCATGGCATGGGACTCGTGAACGAGCGAACGCACCTTGCGGCGAAGGTCGTCGGCCCCGAAGGGCTTGGAGAGAAAGTCGGAGCCGCCCAGCTGCATCGCCGTGATCCGGTCCTTGACCTCGGACCGTCCCGTCAGGAAGAGCACCGGGACCTCGCGCGTGACGGACTGCCGCCGGAGAATCGCGCAGAATTCCCAGCCGGTCATGCCGGGCATGTTGACGTCGAGAATGACGAGGTCCGGCACGTCCCGGATCGCCTCGACGAGGGCCCCGCGCGGATCCGGCGGACAGTCGACCGCGAAGCCTTCCGGGACGAGGATCTCTCGCACCGCCCCGGCGATGGTGGGGTCGTCGTCCACGACGACGATGCGCTTCACCGGCCCGCCCTCAGAAACGGCAGCATGATCGTGACCTCGGAGCCGTAGCCCGCCTCGCTCGAAAGCGAGATCTTGCCGCCGTTGGATTCGAGGATCTCCTTCGTGACGGCGAGGCCGAGCCCCTTGCCCCGCGTGCCGGACGCGACGGCGCCCGCGCCGCGGAAGGCGTAATCGAACGCACGGGTTCGTTCGTCGGGGCTCATTCCCATTCCGGTGTCCTTGACGACGACGAAGGCCTGGGGCCCTGCCGCACCCGCGCGGATGCGCACCTCGCCGCCGTCCGGAGTGTACTTGATGGCGTTGTCGAGTACGTTGCGGAACGCGCGCTGCAGCGCGACCGGATCGGCGGTCACCGGAAGCTGCGGGCGCTCGGCGATGAACTCGATGCGGATGCGCCCGCCGTGCGCGAGCCGGTAGGCGGTCGCCAGCGAGCCGAGGATCTCGACGAGGTCCGCGTTCTGCGGCTTCTCGAGCCGGTCGATCGGCGCCGGCGCCGGCGCCGGCGCGGGGGTCCCCACGAGGCGCTCGGCGAGCTCGATCTCGCGAGTCAGGTTGGTCAGGTAGTCCTCGTTGGGAAGTTCTCCGCGGCGCGCGGCTTCCTGGATGAGATCCGTGTACACGCGGATCACGGACAACGGGGAGCGCAGCTCGTGGAGGATCT
>DATMNJ010000379.1:0-3447 GCA_035569175.1 Thermoanaerobaculia bacterium
CAGCGACTACATCACGAAGCCGTTCAGCAGCCTGGAGCTGCTGACGAAGATCGAGAGCTATCTCGGCGAGGAACGGCGATGAAACCGGGGGTCGGGAACCCCGAGTCGTACGTCGAGAAGGTCCGCGACGACACGCGCCGCTACGTCCAGGCGCTGCTCGAGGAGAACGGGAAGCTCCGGGTCCTGACCGCGTCGCTCGAGAGCGAGAACCGGTTCCTGACCGAGCAGGTCGCCGGCCTCCAGAAGGACGCCGAAAGCCATTGGCTCGAGCGCGACCGGCTGCAGAAGAGCCTGGCGGCCGTCGAGGACGAAAACCGCCGCTTCTCCGAGCAGTACGTCGAGGTCGAGCAGCAGAACACGGACCTCGCCAGCCTCTACGTGGCCAGCCACCGCCTGCACGCGACGCTCGATCGCGGCGAGGCGCTCTCGATCGTCCAGGACATCATCTGCAACCTCATCGGGTCCGAGGAGATCGCGATCTTCGAGGCGGACGAAGGGGCGTCGGGTCTGGCCCTCGTCGCGTCCCTCGGGATCGATCCGGCGCCGTTTCGCAGCGTGCCCCTCGGCCGGGGCATCATCGGCCGCTGCGCGCGGACCGGCCAGATCTATCTCGCGGGCCGCGACGACGATGCCGGCCTGCGCCCGGAGGAGAAGCGGCTGTCGGCGTGCATCCCGCTCCATTTCGATGGGCGCCTGCTCGGCGCCGTCGGGGTGTTCCAGCTGCTTCCCCAGAAGACCGGCCTCGTGGCCCTCGACCACGAGCTCTTCGAGCTCATCGCGACCCATGCGGCCAGGGCGTTGTACTGCACTGAGCTGCAGGCGCGCGTCGGCGGGGCGGCCGGGGCGGTTCGATGACAGCGGAGCGGTCGGGCGCGGCCTGGACCGAGTCCGCGGGCGAGCTGCCGGCGGAGCGAGGTTCGGAAGGAAGCGCCAACCGCGACGCCGGTGCGTCGCCGCGCGACGAGGGACGGGATCTGATCCGCGTCTACCTGCAGCCGGGCCAGCTGTATGCGTCCGCACAGCCGAGCGCCGTGACGACGGTCCTCGGCTCCTGCGTCGCGATCTGCCTGTGGGACCCGGTCGTGACCGTCGGCGGCATGAACCACTACCTGCTCCCGTTTTTCGCCGGAGCGGGCAGGGGTTCTCCCCGCTTCGGCAACGTGGCCGTCGCGCAGCTCGTCGACCGTCTCGTCGCCCTCGGCGCGTCGCGAGTCCGGCTCCAGGCCAAGGTCTTCGGCGGCGCCTGCGTGCTCGAGGCCTTTCAGGCGCGGCAGGGGCACCTCGGCGAGAAAAACGCGGGTGTGGCCTTCCGGCTGCTCGAGGAGTTCGGAATTCCGGTCGTGTCCCGCGACGTCGGCGGACGTTCCGGACGCAAGCTCATCTTCCACACAGACCTCGGCAACGCCTGGGTCGCGAAGCTCTAAACGACGATGGAATTCGACGCCGAAGCCCTGCTGCTGACCTTCATCGCCGAGACGGAGGAGAACCTCCGGACGATCGAAGAGGGCCTGCTCTCCCTCGAGCGCAACCCCGAGGACGCCGAGGTTCTCCAGACGGTCTTCCGCATGGCGCACACGCTCAAGGGCAACTCGGCCTCCCTCGGCTTCACCGGCGTCGCGGAGTTCGCCCACGTCCTCGAGGACCAGCTCGAGAAGCTGCGCCAGCGCACTGCGCCCGTCACGGCCGCGCTCGTCACGGTTCTGCTCGAGTCCGTGGATTCCCTGCGCGAGATGCTGCCCGTGGCCGTGGAGGGCAACCACGAAATTCCCGCGAAGCACCAGCAGGTGCTGCGGCGCCTCGCCGCCGGAACGGCAGAGCCGGCGCGGCTCGCGGAGCCGGCGGCGGCACCGGCGGTCCCCGAGGCGGAGGCCTCCGGCCGCGCCGGCGACTCGGGCCGCACGCTGCGCGTGGCGATCGACAAGCTCGACCGGCTCATGACCCTGGCCGGCGAGATCGCGATTTCGCGCGGGCGGTTGCGCCAGATCCTCGAAGACAACCCGGCGCCCGGCGCGCTCGAGGCGCACCAGGACGCGGCGCAGCTCTATGCCGAGCTCCAGGAGCTCGTCATGCAGGCGCGCATGGTGCCCGTCGGACCGACCCTGCGCCAGTACGTGCGCAGCGTCCGGGATCTCGCGACCGCCCAGGGCAAGCTCGCGCGCGTCACGATCCAGGGCGAGGACGTCGAGGTGGACACGACGATCATCGAGCACCTGCGCGACCCCCTGACCCACATGATCCGCAATGCCCTGCACCACGGGATCGAGACGCCGGAGTCGCGCCGCCGGAAGGGGAAGGACCCCTGCGGTGCCATCGCGCTGTCGGCCTGGCGCGAGGCCGCGTCGATCGTGATCGAGCTTTCCGACGACGGCGCTGGATTCAACCGCACGCGCATCGTCGAGGAGGCGCGGCGCCGCGGGCTCTCGGACGCGCCCGAGGCGCTGCCCGACGCCGACCTGTACCGCCTCGTCTTCGAGCCGGGGTTCTCGACGGCCGAGAGCGTCACCGAGTGGTCCGGCCGGGGCATGGGAATGGACGTCGTGCGCGACCGCATCGCGGCGCTGCGGGGCTCGATCGCGATCGAGAGCTGGCCCGACGCCGGGACCGCGATCAAGATCCGCCTCCCGCTGACCCTCGCCATCATCGAGGGCTTCGGGGTCGGCATCGGCTCCGAGACGTACGTCATTCCGGTGGATCGCGTGGTGGAGTGCATGGAGCTTCCGAACCGGGACGGACGGCGTGAACGCCACGGCATCCTGCAGCTGCGCGGCGAGGCGCTGCCCTTCGTGCGGTTGCGCGACCTCTTCGGCGCCGGCGGCCCGGATCCCGAGAGGGAAAGCGTCGTCGTCGTCCGCCACGACCTCTCGCGGACGGGCATCGTCGTCGACCGGCTGTACGGTCAGAGCCAGGCGGTCATCAAGCCGCTCGGCGAGCTCTTCCAGGGCGTGCGCGGCCTCTGCGGCTCCACGATCCTCGGCGACGGACGCGTGGCGTTCATCCTCGACGTGCCGGGCCTGCTCGAGAACCTGTTGTCCCAGAACACGGCCGCGACGGCGGCCTGAGGAGTCGATCATGAAGCTGCGAACCCGCGTCCTCCTCTTCGTCGCGCTCGGCATCTGGGCCGCGCGGATCGGCGCGCAGGACGCCAGCGCCTACAAGGTCATCGTCCACCCGTCGAACACCGCGACGCAGGTCTCGCGCCTGAAGCTCGGCGAGATGTTCCTGAAGAAGACGACGCGCTGGCCCGACGGCCACCCGGTCCTGCCCGTCGAGCCCTCCGGCAAGTCGCCCGTCCGCCAGCGCTTCACGCTGGAGGTCTTCGGCAAGCAGGTCATCGCGATCTCCGCCTACTGGCAGCAGATGATTTTCGGCGGCAGGGGCGTTCCGCCCCCCGAGAAATCGAGCGATGCCGACGTCGTGGCCTTCGTGCGCGACACGCCGGGCGCCATC
>DATMNJ010000380.1:0-6845 GCA_035569175.1 Thermoanaerobaculia bacterium
CAGGAAGAGCTTCGTCAGGAAGAAATCGGACACGAGGATGCTGATCGAGGCCAGGACCACCGTTCGCGTCGTGGCGCGTCCGACCGCGGCCGCCCCGCCCTCGACCTGGAGACCGTTGTAACAGCCGATCGCCGCGATCTCGAGGCCGAAGAAGATCGTCTTGCTGAGGCCGCTGAAGATGTCGGAGATCGCCAGCTGCTGCCAGATGCTGGTGATGTAATCCTGCGCCGTCATGCGGATCTCGAGAACGGCGATTCCCATTCCGCCGAGGATGCCGAGAACGTCGGCGATGGCGGTGAGGACGGGCATCATCAAGATGACCGCCAGGACGCGCGGCACAACGAGGCGCCGGACCGGGGAGACGGCCATCGCCCGGAGGGCGTCGACCTGCTCGGTCACGGTCATCGAGCCGATCTCCGCCGTGATCCCGGAGCCCACGCGCCCGGCGACCATGAGCGCGGTCAAGATCGGGCCGAGCTCGCGAACGAGGGAGAGCGACACGATCCGTCCCACGAAATTCTTGCCGCCGAAGGCCTCGAGCGAGTACGCCGTCTGGAGAGCGAGCACGCCGCCCGTGACGAACGCGGTGATGCCCGTGATCGCCACCGATTTGACGCCGAGTTCGTCCATCTGGTTCACCATCTCGGCGGAGTAGAAGGGGCGCGTGAAGCACGCCATGAAGCACTCGCCGATCATCTGGAAGAGGCCGCCGATGTAGTCGACGGTCTGCCAGCCCTTGCGGCCAAAACGGTCGACGAACCGCAACCATCCGAGATTGCGATAAAAGATCGCCGTTGCCGAAGGTTCGGGTTGCGCCATGGGGGACGGCGCATTCTACTTCCTCCCTCCGTGCCCTGTAAATGCCGGAAGGATCGGGACTTGTGGCTCTGCTACTCTCTTGCCCCGAGTGCAGTTCCTTCGGTCTCTCGGCGTCTGGATCGTCATCAGCGCCTCGACGATCCTGTTTGGCCTTCCGGCGATCCCGCTCGCCCTCGTTCCTCCGCGCGGGGAGTGGTTTCTGACGCTCGCGCGCGCCTGGGCGCGGTTGATCCTCGCCGCCTCAGGGGTTCGGGTCCGCGTCCTGCACGGTGAGCGGATGGCGGCGGACACGAGCGTGGTCGTCGCCGCCAACCACCAGAGCTTCTACGACATCCTGGTTCTGCTGGCCGTGCTCCCCATGTCGGTGCGGTTTCTGGCCAAGCGCAACCTCTTCCGGTTGCCGTTTCTGGGGTGGTCCATCGCCGCGGCCGGCTTCATCCCGGTGGACCGGGAGTCGCGCTCGAGCCGCTTTGCACTCGTGGACGCCGCGCTGGCGCGCCTTTCGGGAGGCCGCTCGCTCGTCGTCTTCCCGGAGGAGACGCGCACCCGGTCCGGAGAGCTCCTGCCCTTCAAGTCGGGCGCCGCTTTGCTGGCCCTCAAGTCGGGCCTTCCGCTGCTGCCCGTCGGGATCGCGGGAACGCTCCGGATCCAGCGGCGCGGCGGCTTCACGATCACCCCGTCGGAGGTGTGCCTTGCGGTCGGCGAGCCGATCGCCGTCGCGGGCCGCGCCACGAAGGACCGTGCGGCGCTGACGGACGAGCTGCGGGAGCGCGTGGCGGACCTGCGCACGCAAGCGGCGGCCGACATAGAATCTGACCGGGAGGACCCATGACCGCCACGGCGGAGCTGACCGAAGAGAAGGTGTTGGAGGTCCTGAGGACCGTGCGGTTCCCGGGTCTTTCGCGCGACATCGTCTCGTTCGGCTTCGTCAAGGACCTCGCGATCGGGGGCGGCAACGTCTCGATGCGCCTGGAGATCATGACCGAATCCGCCGCCGCCGCCGAGGAGATCAAGCGGGACGCGACGGAGAAGCTGCGCAGCGTGCCGGGCGTCCACGCGGTGACGATCCGCCTCGACGTGAAGGCGCCGGCCCCGGCTTCCCCCCGGCCGGCCGGCGGCGCTCCCGCGACGCCGATCCTGAAGGATGTCCGCTTCACGATCGCCGTCGCCTCGGGAAAGGGCGGCGTGGGCAAGTCCACGGTCGCGGCCAACCTCGCCCTCGCCCTCGAGCGCGTCGGGCACCGCGTCGGCTTGATGGACTCGGACATCTACGGCCCGTCCCAGCAGATGATGATGGGCATCGATGAGAAGCCGTACGTCAACGAGTCCAACCAGATCGTCCCGATCGAACGCTACGGCGTCAAGGTCATGTCGCTCGGTTTTCTCATGGACGTGGACCAGCCGGTCATCTGGCGCGGCCCGATGGTCATGAAGGCCGTCGAGCAGTTCCTCCAGGACGTGGCGTGGGGCGCGCTCGACTTCCTGGTGATCGACCTGCCGCCGGGGACCGGCGACGCGCAGCTGACGCTGACCCAGAAGGTCCATCTGTCGGGCGCGGTCATCGTGACGACGCCCCAGGACGTCTCGCTCATCGACGCCCGCAAGGGGCTGGCCATGTTCCAGAAGGTGAACGTGCCGGTGCTCGGGATCGTCGAGAACATGTCGTACTACCTCTGCCCCGAGTGCGGCCACCGCGAGGAGATCTTCAAGCACGGCGGCGGCCGGCGCACGGCGGAGGAGCTCAGGGTCCCGTTTCTCGGGGAGATCCCTCTGGATCCGAAGGTCGCGATCGGTGGGGACTCGGGCCGGCCCATCGTGGCGGGGGAGCCGAAGTCCGCCGTGTCCGAGGCCTACCTGCGGATCGCCGACACGATCGTCAAGAGCCTGGAGGCGGGGGCCTAGCAGGCGGAGCGGATCGCAATGGCTGCAACGATCGAACTCGCCAAGACCGACATCACGCGGATGCACGTGGATGCGATCGTCAACGCGGCCAACGAGGCGCTGCAGCTCGGCTCCGGCGTGGCCGGCGCGATCCGGCAGCAGGGCGGGACGACCATCCAGGAGGAGTGCGACCACATCGGGACCTGCGCCGTTGGCCAGGCCGTCGTGACGCGGGCGGGCAAGCTGCCCGCCAAGTGGGTCATCCATGCCGTCGGTCCGGTCTGGAAGGGCGGTACGTACGGTGAGGAAATGCTGCTCGCCTCCGCGGTGCTCCAGGCCCTGCGCCGCGGCGAGGACATCGGCGCGACCTCGGTCGCGCTGCCGGCGATCTCGACCGGAGTCTTCGGGTTTCCGCTCGAGCTCGCGGCGGAGATCACGATCGCCGCGGCGCGGTCCTTCGCGCCCGCCTCCGAGTACGTCCAGAAGATCGTCTTTTGCCTGATGGACGACGACGTGCACGCGGCCTTCGAAAAGGCTCTCGCCGCCGGGAAATGAGCCGCACTCGCCGCTCGCCTTCCGAGCCTCGACCCTCTCGCCAGAGCTCGTGACGGCCCTTCTCGCGCTCCTGCTCGCCGTGCCGGCCCTGGCCGGCGCACCGGGCCGAGCCGACGTGCTGCGCCTCCAGACCGCGCGCAACGTGGGACTCGCGGCCCTGGAGGAGGGCAACCCCGCGGAAGCGTCCAAGCGCTTCGAAACGGTGCGCCGCCTGGCGCCGGCGGAGCCGCTCGGGTGGGCCGATGGCGCCGTTGCCGCGATGCGCGCCCGGGATCTCGGGGCCGCGCGGGTGCTACTTGCCGAGGCGCTCCGCCTGGCGCCGGACGACGCACGGGTCCTGGCGCTCGAAGCCGTGCGGCGCGAGCTCGCCGGAGACCGGGCCGGGGCCATCGCGGAGTTCGAAAAAGCGGCGGCCGCGTCGCCGAAGGACATCGCGTCGCGCTGGAACGCGGCGCGGTTGTCCGCCGAGCAGGCGGACGCGGCCGGGCGCCGGGCCGCGATCCGCGGCGTCGAGGCCGCCCTGGCGCAGGCGCCCGCGAATCTGTTCCTGCTCGTCCGGCTCGCGGAATTCCTCCGTGACGACGGCGACGCGGCCGGAGCGATCGCGGCCTCCGACCGGCTCGCCGTCCTCGTCGCCGGCGAGCCCAAGCTCGAGGTGGCCCTGGCGGACGGCCGAAGGGCGATCCAGGCCGGGGACGCGCGAGCGGCATCGCTCGACTACCGCGTCGCGGAGAATCTCCTGCGTACGATGGCGCGCTATCAGCAAGCGCGACACGACGTCGACCCGGGCGTCATCGGCCTGCCCCTGCTGGATTGGGGGCCGGCGCTCTCCGCGGCCGTGCGGGCGCAGGCGGGAACTCCGATCCCGGTGACGTTCGCGCCGAGGCCGGACGCCGCTCTGGCGACCGTCACCGGCGCGGCCGCCGTGCGCGCCGCCGGGAAGGACGCCCGCGATCTCGTCCTGGCGGGGGAGGCGGGGCTGCGCGTCGCCGCCGCTTCGGGCGCGGGATACCGGCTCGGCGCGCCGATCCCGGGTTCGGCCGGCTCGGACGTCGCGGTCGCGGGCGTGGCCAACTCGGGTTCCCTCGATCTCGTGACGCCGGGCGCCCTCTGGGTCCGGGAAGGCGAGGGCTACCGACGCGTCGCGATCGCTCCGGGCGAACGCGTCGTGCCCTTCGACGTGGACGCGGACGGAGACCTCGATCTCTACGTGTCGTCGAAGGCCGGCGACCACCTCCTGCGCAACAACCTCGACGGCACGTGGACGGACATCACGGCGGCGTCCGGAATCGCCGCGGGAACGCGGTCGCTCTTTGCCGTCGCCGCGGACTTCGACCGGGACGGCGACGTGGACCTTCTCCTCGCGCTCGCGGACGGCGGGTTCGTCCTCTACGACAATCTCCGGGGAGGGCGGCTCGCCGCGCGCGACGCCGGGCTCCCGAAGACGGGGGCCATCGCGGCCGCCGAGGCCGGGGACGTGAACGGCGACGGCCGGCTCGATCTCGTCTGGATCGCCGAGGGCCGCGCCGTCTCCGCGCTCAATCGCGGCGACGGGACGTTTCTTCCGGCCGAACCCATCGGACCGGGCGCCTCGCTGTTGCTCTTCGACTACGACAACGACGGCTTCCTCGACCTCTTCCTCGGCAACCCGTCGGGCGCGTCCGCGCTCTACCGCAACGACGGCACCGGGCGGTTTGCCGTGGCCCGCGTCGGCCCGCTGCCGGCCGCTCGCGACGCCGAGGCGGTGGACTTCGACGGCGACGGCGATCTCGACCTCGCCGTCGTGACCCCGGCCGGCGGCGTGGTGCTTCTCGAGAACCGCGGCGGCAACGCGAACGGGTGGATCGACGTGGCGCTCGAAGGGCTGCCGACGGGCTCGGCGAAGGTCAACCGTTCGGGCTTTGGGTCGGAGATCGAGGCCAAGGCCCAGGACCTGTACGTCTACCGCGTGGCGTCGCGGCCGGTCACGCGCCTCGGCCTCGGTTCGCGGCGCGGAGCCGACGTGCTGCGCGTCGTGTGGACGAACGGGGTCCCGCAGAACGCCCTCGATCCGCCCGTCCGCACGATCGTGCGGGAGGTCCAGCAACTCAAGGGCTCGTGTCCGTTCCTCTACGCCTTCGATGGCCAGCGCTGGCGCTTCGTGACCGACGTTCTGGGGCGGGCGCCCGCGGGCCTTCTCTTCGATGGCATTCACCAGGCCGCGGCCGACACGCGCGAGTGGCTCGTCGTGCCCGGGCCGTGGCTCTCGCCCACGGACGACCACCTCACCCTCGATTTCACCGAGGAGCTCTGGGAGACCGCGTATCTGGATCTCGCGGAGCTTTTTGCGGCGGACCATCCTGCCGGAGCGACTCTCGTCACGAACGAGAAGACGGTGCCGCCCCCTTTCCCGCCGAAACAGATTTTCACCGTCGTACGGCCCTTCGTCCCGACGGCGACGGACGAAGCTGGCCGCGACCGCACGGCGGAAATCGCAGCCGAGGACGGAGTCTTCCTCGCTGGATTCGCGCCGAGCCGGTACCAGGGCCTCGTTGCGCCGCACGACCTCGTTCTCGAGCTGCCCGAAGCGCGGCGCGGCGGGGTCGTGATGCTCTACCTGACGGGCTGGATCTTCTATGCGGACACCTCGATCAACGTCTCGCTCTCCCAGCGAAAGGACGTCGCGGCATCCCCGCCCGTCCTCGAGGTTCCGGACGGGACGGGCGGCTGGAAGATTGCCATCGCTGCGATGGGCTTTCCCGCCGGAAAGACCAAGACGATGCCCGTGGACCTCTCCGCCGTGCTCGATCGCTCCGACCCGCGTGTGCGCATCCGCACGAACCTGGCGATCTATTGGGACCGGATTGCCTACACGGTGGACGATCCGCCGGCGCCCGTTCGCCTGACGCCGCTGCCGCTGTCGTCGGCGGAGCTGTTCGTGCGCGGGTTCTCGCGCATGCGCCGCGACGTTCCGGACGGACCCCAGGTCTTCGTCCACGACGACGTGTCGCGGGACACGCGGTGGGCCGACATGGCGGGCCTGTACACGCGCCTGGGAGACGTGCGCGATCTGCTGACCGCCGCCGACGATCGGTACGTCGTCATGAAGGGCGGCGATGCGGTGCGCCTCGGGTTCGCCTCTTCCGCTCTCCCGCCGCTTCCCGAGGGCTGGACGCGCGACTATCTGATCGTGCTCGACGGGTGGGACAAGGACGCCGACAAGAACACCGTCGCGGGCCAGACCGTCGGGCCGCTGCCGTTCCACGGGATGGACGATGCGCGCTACGGCGAGCTCGTCTTTCCCGACAGCGAGGCGCACCGCGACTTCGTGCGGACGACCCTGACGCGTCCGGGAGGGCCCGAGGAGTTCCGGGACGCCCTGCGCGGGTCAGTCGGCGGCCGGCAGGAATGAGGCGCCTGCTTCCGGTCGTTGCCGGAGTCCTGGTGTGCGTAGCCCTTGCTCCGGAGGAGAAGATCGGAGTCTTCCGGGACGTCACGAAGTCCTCGGGCGTGACGACGCGGATCGGGTCGGACCTGATGCGCCTGAAGCTGATCCCGGGAATGATCGGCGGCTGCGCGGTGGGCGACTTCGACGGCGACGGCCGGCCGGA
>DATMNJ010000381.1:0-5673 GCA_035569175.1 Thermoanaerobaculia bacterium
CTCTACAACTTCTCGGACGGCGAGGATTACTGCCAGATCGACGAGAACGTGCGCGGGGCAGACGTGTTCGTGGTGCAGCCCACGTGCTCCCCGGTCAACGACCACATGATGGAGCTCCTGATCCTGCTCGACGCCTTCCGGCGCTCCTCGGCCTCGCGGATCACGGCGGTGCTGCCGTACTTCGGCTACGCGCGCCAGGACAAGAAGGACAAGCCCCGCGTGCCGATCGCGGCCAAGCTCATGGCCGATCTTCTGACGGCCTCGGGTGCCGATCGGATCCTCACGATGGACCTCCACGCGGCCCAGATCCAGGGCTTCTTCAACATCCCCGTGGACCATCTGTTCGCGGCGCCCGTCCTGCTCGATGCCATCCGCAAGATCGACACGGAGGAGCTGATCATCGTCTCGCCCGACGTGGGCGGCCTGACAAGGGCCCGCGCGATCGCCAAGCGGCTGGACGCCTCCCTCGCCGTCATCGACAAACGCCGGACGGGAAAGAACGAGACCGAGATTCTGAACGTCGTGGGCGAGGTCGAGGGCAAGGACGTCCTGATCCTGGACGACATCGTCGACACGGCCGGGACGCTCGTCCAGGCCGAGGCGGCCCTGCGCCGGCAGGGCGCCCGTCGGACCTACGCCGCCGCCGTCCACGGGGTCTTTTCGGGGCCCGCCCTCGAGCGGATCGAGGCCTCGGGACTCCAGAGCCTGCTCGTGACCGACACCATTCCGGTCGAGGCCGCCATGGCCCGTTGCCCCCGGATCAAGTCCCTGTCGGTGGCCCCCCTCCTGGGGGAGGCCATCCAGCGGATCCACGATGGGGCTTCCGTTTCGTCGCTTTTTGTGTAGAATCCGCCTCTTTGCGCGGGCACCCCGCGCGAGGTAGGCATGAAGACCATCGAACTCGACGTCGAGAAACGCTCGACGACCGGAAAGAACGAAGCCCGGCGCGACCGGGAAGCCGGCCGGATCCCGGCCGTCGTCTACGGCGCGGGAAAGCCGAACGTCCCGGTGTCCGTCAACCGGAAGGCGCTCGCGGACGTGTTCCGCGAGGGGGCCGGAGAAAACGCGATCTTCCTGTTGAAGCTGGCCGGGTCGGACCAGAGCCGGCACGCCATGATCAAGGAGATGCAGCGGGACCCTGTCTCCCGGCGGCCGCTGCACATCGACTTCGTCCGCGTCCTCATGGACGTGAAGGTCACGCTCAAGGTGCCGATCGAGATCGTGGGGACCGCCCGCGGCGTCAAGGCCGACGCCGGCATCCTCGACCTGGTCACCCGCGAGATCGAGATCGAGTGCCTCCCCTCGAACATTCCCGCGCACATCGCCGTGGACGTCAGCGATCTCGGGATCGGCGACGCCATCCGCGTGGCGCAGATCCCGGCCGTCGAAGGCGTCACGATCATCGACAACCCCGAGAAGGTCGTGGTCCACGTGGCCCACCCGACGCGCGAAGAGGAGCCGGTCGCCGCCGCCGAGGGCGCCGTCGAGCCCGCCGAGCCCGAGGTTCTGAAGAAGGGCAAGGTCGTGACCGAGGAAGAGGCAGCCGAGGAGAAGAAGGAAGGCGGCAAGAAGGAGAAGAAGGAAAAGGAGAAGTAGTTTCTGCACGCCATCGTCGGCCTCGGCAACCCCGGGGACGAATACGCGGCGACCCGGCACAATGCGGGTTTTCGCGTCGTCGAGGCGCTGGCGGCAGAGGCGGGAATCCGGATTCGCACGCGCGAGTGTTCGTCGCGCGTGGGCCGGGGACGCGTCGGAGACGAACCGGTCCTCCTCGCCCTTCCGCAAACGTACATGAACGCCTCGGGTGAGGCCGTTTCCGCTCTTTGCAAGAAATACAGCGTCGCACCGTCGGAGGTCTGCATCGTCGTGGACGACATCGACCTTCCCCTCGGGGTCCTGCGCCTGCGCGCGCACGGCACCGCGGGCAGCCAGAAGGGCCTCCGCTCGGTGGTGTCGCACCTCGGGACCACGGAATTCCCCCGCCTGCGGGTGGGGATCCGGGGCGAGAGGTATTCTCGGCAGCGCGATCTCGCGGACTACGTCCTCGAGCCCTTCGCGAAGGCCGAGCGCGAACAGTACGAAGAGAGCATCGGGCGGGCCATCGAGGCCCTCCGGCTCTGGGTGACGCAAGGAATCGACGCCGCGATGCGGCGAGCGAATGTTTTACCTTCCTCTCCGGGCTTGCTCGGCCCGGATTGACATCCATGAGGAGGAGCAATGCGGCTCTATGACATCGTCGTTCTGGTCACGCCCGACCTGACCGACGAGGACGCGGCGAAGGTCGCGGCCGAATACAAGAAGGTTCTGACCGACGGCGGGGCGACCGTGGTGAAGGAAGAGCCGTGGGGCAAGCGCCGACTGGCCTTCCCGATCCTGCGCAAGCGCGAGGCCCACTACCACTACTGGCAGGTCGAGTCGGCTCCCGCCGCCGTGGCCGAGGCCGAGCGCCGCATGGGCCTGTCCGACCAGGTGCTGCGCCATCTCGCCGTCCGCGTGGACGAGGACCTGAAGCGCGCCGTCAAGATGGCCGAGCGGCTCCGGGTCAAGGCCGCCAAGCGGCCGCCGCGTCCCGTGCCGGCCGTGCCGCCGGCAGAGGGCGCGCCCGCGGTCGCCCCCGAAAGGAGCGAGTCATGAGAATGGGTGGAGGCTCGGGGCGCCCGACCGGGGCGCGCGGAGCGGCAGCGGGTCGGGACGGAAAGGCCGGGCCGCGCAAGAAGTTCTTCGTGCGCCGCCGCAAGGTCTGCAAGTTCTGCGCGGAAAAGATCGAGTACATCGACTGGAAGGACATCAAGATGCTCCAGGGCTTCATCCCGGAGCGGGGCAAGATCCTTCCTCGCCGGATCTCGGGGACCTGCGCGCTGCACCAGCGCAAGCTCCAGACCGCGATCAAGCGCGCCCGCTCGATCGCGCTGCTTCCGTACGCGACGGACTAGCGGGAGGGGATGACCTCTCCGGTTCCGGCGGCGCCGCCCGTCTCCTCGCCGCTCGGGCGGTTCGAGTTGCCGTTGGCGGCGCTCGCGGGAGCGGCCGTGTTCTCGGCGTTTTTCGCCGTGCCCGGCTTTGCCGTCGTGGGCGCGGTGGTTCTGCCCCTTGCCGCCGTGCCGGTCGTGAGGCTGGCGCACAGACAGGGGCTCGTCGCGGGCGTGACCGCGTGCATCCTGACGGCTGCGATCGTGCTCGGCGTGGGCTGGGCGGGAGGGGGAGCGGGGTCCGGATTGGCTCTCGCCGTCGCGGTCCTGGGGCTGATTTCCCTTCCCACGGCGTCGGTCGGCTTTCTCCGGGCGGGCGTCGACCCGTCGCGGTGCTACGTGGGGCTGTGCCTCGCCGGCTGCGCCCTGCTCGTGGCCGGATACGCGGCGTCGGCCAACGGAGCGGGAGCGTCGGTCTCGGCGGAATCCACCACGTTGCTCGATCAGGTCATCCACACCCAGATGGAGTCCTACGCCCGCTCGGGCGCGGACGCCGCTTCGGTGGCTCGGGCCCGCGAGGTCTTCGAGTCGGTCCGGGACATCACGCGCAACTACATCTGGGGCATGTTCGGGGTCCTCTGGGTCCTCGGCTCGGCCATTGCGTTTTATCTCGGGGCGTTCGCGGCCCGGCCGGGGCCGACGGCGGACGCCGCGCGGTTCGAGAATCTGAGGATTCCGGCGTCCGGGGCGGCGCTTTTCGTGGGGGCCGGGGCGGTGTTCGGGCTGATGCCCGGGGAGGGCCGGCGGCTGGCGGGCAACCTGCTGCTGCCGCTTCTGGCCTTGTATTTCGTCGCCGGGCTCTCTATCATCTGCCACTTCTTCCGGAGGTGGTTCCGGTCCCGCTTTCTGCGGGTGGGTCTTTACACCCTGGTGGCCTATTTCCCTCCGATGAATTTCGGGGTCGCGCTCCTGGGGCTCTTCGACTGGTACATGGATTTTCGCCGACGGGGCGAGGGAGTAATCGAGAAGTCATGAAAGTCATCCTGGCCGACGACGTTCGCGGACTCGGGCACCGCGGTGAGACCGTGTCCGTCAAACCCGGCTACGCGCGCAATTTTCTTCTCCCGCAGGGGTTCGCCTACGAGGCGACCGATGCCAACGTGCGGAAGCTCTCCGAGGAAAAGAAGAAGTACGACGAGAAGATGCTGAGCCAGAAAGTGATCGCCGCCGAGGCGGCCGCCAAGGTCGAGGGCATCACGGTCTCGATCACCAAGAAGGCCGGCGAAGAGGGCCACCTCTACGGCTCGGTGACGGCCGCGGAGATCGCCGACGCGCTCGCCGCGAAGAACGTCCAGGTGGACCGGCGCCGCATCGAGCTGGCCGAGCCGATCCGTTCGCTGGGCACCCACACCGTGCACGTGCGGCTGCACCGCGACGTCGTCGCCACGCTGACGGTGGACGTTCAACCCGTCGCCGTCGCTTCGTAACGTCGCGATCGCTTCGCTCGCGGGTCCGCGCCCCGCCGGGGGCGCGCCGGCGTCCGGCTCGCCTGCGGGCTCGACCGGACGCCTGACCTCCTCGCTGCGCGCTCGCTCCCGCGGCGCGCGCCTCCTCCCTCCCTTCGGTCGGGAGACTTCGCGCCGCGAACCGTTGTCGCAGTGCCGCGAGACGAGCCGCAGACGCACCCTGTCACCGAGGGATCCCTTTGGGCGTCGGGCGGAGGATGGCTAGCGCGGGGTGGACGCTTCGGGTGGCGGCAGGGCGCCCTCTTCCGGCAGCTCGCCCTTCTTCGGCACGTAGAAGGGTTGCTGGAGCGACCAGGGGAGCTTGGCGATCTCCTGGGACCGGGCCGTCCACTCCTCGGTCGGCTGCGACCCGCTCACGAATGCCTCCATGACGGGCAGGGGAGTGTCGGCCGTCGCCTTCAACCCGGTCTCGTAGTCGACCGGGGTGAGCACGATGTTGGGCGGCACGTCGAAGTCTTCCTGGGGATCGATGCGGCCGTGGTCCCGCATCTTCTCGAGGATGCGAATCCAGATCGGCAACGCGATGCGGGCGCCCTCGGCGCCCTTGCCGATGGACAGCGTCTTCTGGTCGTTGCCCACCCAGACGCCGATCGTGTAACGGGGCGTCATGCCGATGAACCAGGCGTCGGTCCAGTCGTTCGTCGTGCCGGTCTTGCCCGCGATGTTCAGCTTCAGGCCCGCTCTCGCCACGGCAGGGCCGGCCGTGCCGCGCTGCGTGACGCCGCGGAGGATCTGCAGGAGTTGAAACGAGGTCTGCGGGCTCTCGACCTCGCGCGGGTCGGGATGGGTCTGCTCGAGGACGTCGCCGTTGGAGTCGGTGACGCGCTCGATGAGATACGGCGAAAAGGCGAGGCCCTGGTTCGCGAAGACCATGTACGACGACACGAGCTCGGCCAGCGTGACCTCGAAGGCGCCGAGGGCGAGGGAGGGATAGGCGAGGAGATTCTGCCGCACGCCGAGGCGGTGCGCGGTCTCGATGACGCGCGACAGGCCCACCATCTGGGCCACGCGGATTGCCGGAATGTTGTACGAGTGCTCGAGCGCCTTGCGGAAGGTGACGATGCCGTGGAACTTGCCGTCGTAGTTGACCGGGCGGTACGGAGGCTGCCGGGGATCGATGACGATCGAGAGGGGCCCGTCGAAGACCGTGTCGGCCCCCGTGTAGCCCTGTTCGAGAGCCGTCAGGTACACGAAGGGCTTGAACGCGGAGCCGGCCTGGCGGACGGCCTGAGTCGCGC
>DATMNJ010000382.1:0-2629 GCA_035569175.1 Thermoanaerobaculia bacterium
CCCCTGCAACCCTCGCCGCTGCTCGGGGCCGTGCGGTCGGTCATCGAGGCGTACCGCCGCGGCACGCGCTTCGGCATCGGCGTCGGCGCCGACGGCCTGCTCGTGGGCGACGCGCCCGGCCGCGCCCTCACCTGGATGGACGCGGTCGTGGACGGCGTCCCCGTCACGCCGCGCTCGGGCCGCGCCGTCGAAGTCAACGCCCTGTGGCACGCGGCCCTGAAATCCGCCGCGCGGCTGGAGCGGCTCGCCGACGAGGCCGGCCGCGCCCGCGAGCTCGAGTCGGAGGCGTGGCACGTGGGCCGGCGCTTCAACGAGACCTTCTGGTGCGCCGCAAGGGGCTACCTGTACGACGTCATCGGCGACGGCGGCCCGGACGAGAGCCTGAGGCCGAACCAGATCCTGGCCGCGGCCCTGACCGAAGACCTCCTGCCGCCGCACCGGGCGCGGTCGGTCTACTGGACCGTGCGCCGCGAGCTGCTGACGCCCTTCGGTCTGCGCACGCTCGCACCGACGGACCCCCGCTATCGCGCCCGGTGCGCGGGCGACGAGCGCACGCGCCTCGCGTCCGCCCACCAGGGCACGGTCTGGCCGTGGCTGATGGGACCCTTCGCCGACGCGCACTTCCGCGTCTTCGGCCACAACGAGGAGTCGCGCCGCACGATGCGCGCGCTGCTCGCCCCGCTGCGTGCCCACATCCGTGACGCCGGCCTCGGATCCATTTCCGAGTCCTTCGACGGCGACCCCCCGCACGCCCCGCGCGGCTGCTTCGCGCAGGCGTGGAGCGTCGCCGAAGTCGCGAGGATCGTCTACACGCACCTGCTCGGCGAGGATTGATCGCCTCGAAACTCGGAAAGTCGGGATTCGCATCGACATGCGCGTTCTCATGTTCGGCTGGGAGTTCCCGCCCTTCGTCAGCGGCGGGCTCGGTGTGGCCTGCGAGGGCCTCGTGCGCGGGCTCCTGGAACTGGACACGGAGGTCGCCCTGGTCCTGCCCCGCCGCTCGCCGCCCGCCGGCCATCGGAACCTGACGATCCTGTCCTCGGCGGACGGCGGCGAGCCCTCACGCCCTCGCCCGCGGGGCCGGCGGCTGCGGGTGCGCCGGATCCCGAGCCCGCTGCGGCCGTACGTGACCGAGCTCCTCTATGGCGGAGAGCGGCGCGAGGCGGAACGGCTCGGCACACCCTTCCCGGGCCACTACGGGCCGGACCTTCCGCGCGAGGTCCTGCGGTATGCGGGAGCGGCGGCCCGCATCGCCCTGCGGGAGCGGTTCGACGTGATCCATGCCCACGACTGGCTGACGTTTCTGGCGGGCCTCGAGGCCCGCAAGGCGACCGGCAGGCCCCTCGTGCTCCACGTCCACGCCACCGAATTCGACCGGTCGGGCAACGAAGAGAACGGATTCGTCTCCGCGATCGAACGGCTCGGCCTCGCGGCGGCGGACCGTGTGGTCGCCGTCTCGAGCTATACCGCGGAGCTGGTGGCCCGCGAGTACGGCGTGCCGCCGGAGCGGTTGCGGATCGTCCACAACGCGATCGACGCGAAGGAGTCGGTGGGCCGCTGGACGGTCGAGGAGAGCGAGCCGCTCGTCCTGTTCGCCGGCCGGATCACCTGGCAGAAGGGCCCGGGATACTTCGTCGAGGCCGCCGCACGGGTCGCCGCCGAGCGGGCCGACGTCAAGTTCGTGGTCGCGGGCTCGGGCGACCGCATGGGGGCGATGAGAGAGCACGTGGCCTCGGTCGGCCTCGCGGAGCGGTTCCTCTTCACCGGCTTCCTGCCGCCGGCCGAGCTCGATCGCCTCTACGCGCGGGCGGACGTGTACGTCATGCCGTCGGTCTCGGAGCCGTTCGGCCTGACCGCGCTGGAGGCGCTCCAGCAGGGCACGCCGGTGATCATCTCGAAGTCGGCCGGCGTGACGGAGGTGGTCAAGAACGTCCTGCGAGTCGAATTCGGCGACGTCGAAGACCTCGCGTCCAAGATCCTCTCCGTGCTCGCGTTCGCGCCGCTCAAGGACACCCTCTCCTCCCGCGGCCGTGCGGAGGTCCGTCGCCTCTCCTGGCGAGAGGCCGCGTCCCAGTGCATCGCGGTCTACCGGGAATTGGTGACAGAATAGTTCGGGCGCCATGATCCCGATCTGCCTCTACTTCCAGGTCCATCAGCCGTACCGGCTGCGCCGATACAACTACTTCGACGTCGGGCGCGAGCACCGCTACTTCGACGACGAGCGCAATCGCGAGGTCCTTCTCGAGGTGGCCGGGCGGTGTTACCTGCCGGCCACCGCGATGCTCGAGCGGCTGCTCACCCGCCACCCCCGCTTTTCCGCGGCGTTCTCGCTGTCGGGGACGCTGCTCGAACAGTTGCAGGCGTGGTCGCCGCCGGCTCTCGACGCCTTCCGCCGCCTCGCCGCGACGGGCCGCGTCGAGTTCCTGGCCGAGACCTCGCACCACTCGCTCGCCTGGCTCGCCTCGCGCGAGGAGTTCACGGCGCAGGTGGCGCTCCATCGGGAGCGCCTGCGCCAGGCGATCGGAGCCGAGCCGAGCGTCTTCCGGAATACCGAGCTCATCTACTCCGACGCGCTCGCGGCCTGCGTCGAGGAGCTCGGATTTCGAGGCGTGCTCGCCGACGGCGTCGA
>DATMNJ010000383.1:0-4920 GCA_035569175.1 Thermoanaerobaculia bacterium
TCTCCGGGACGCCGAGGACCGCGCCGCCGTGATCAGCCGGCTCGGCTTGACGCGCCGGGATCGCCTTTGCCGCGCTGCGCTGGATCTCTTCGCCTCGATCTACGGCTCGGAGGCGGGCAACCTCGCTCTGCAGTACCGCGCCACCGGAGGCGTGTACGTGGCGGGAGGCATCGCGCCGAAGATTCTGCCGGCTCTCAGGACACCGGCTTTCCTGCGGGCCTTCCACGACAAGGCGCCCATGAAGGGATTGCTCGCAGGAATTCCGGTGCGCGTCGTCCTCGATCCGCGGCTGGGCCTGTACGGGGCCGCCGCAGCCGCTCGGCGCTCTACTGGATGACGATCGAAACGACGCGTCCCTCTCGAAAGACGAGGACCCGCTTCAACTTCGCATAAGGCCAGCGCAGCTGGTCGATCCCGTCCACCTTCTCCTCGATGATCGTGTCGGGGTTCCCGATCAGATCCCGGACTTCGCCGGCCGTCATCCCCTCGTGCAGGGTGCCGACGGCGGCCTCCGACTGCTCCGTGATCGCGGTATTGGCGTCTCCGACGACGCGGTTGCGCTCCGACGTCTCGACGGCCGCCTTGGAGCCCATGAGCGGACCGGTGATCGAGTCGATGAAGCCCGTCAGGGTCGGACGGTCCTTGTAGATCCAGTAACCGATGCCGACGGCCACGACCAGGAGCAGGAGACGGCGAAACTGGCGCCCACTCATCCCGACGATTTTACGGCGTCCGCGGCCGAGGCACGACCCGGGACGAGCGGCTTGCCTCCGACATGTCCGCCAGCGCCCGGTTGGCGCGTGCGACGAGCTCCTCGAGCTTCGCCCGGCCGCCCTCCCGCGCCAGAGCCGGAACCGGCCAGACCACCTCGAAGGCGGTGAACACGGCCCGCTCGAGCGAGGGCTCGTCCTCGTCGACGCCCCGCGTCGACTCCTCGCGCAGCATTGCGCGTCGCGCGTAGCGCAGGGCCTCGAGGCTGCGGTCGTCGGTCGAGATGAGGCGGAAGCGCAGCGTCACGGACGCGTCCTCGAGGCGGGGAGCGCTCGAGCCCGCGGAAAGAACCGTCGAATCGGGAACGGCTTCGATCTCGGTGACCTTGATGCGCGGCATGACCATCTTCTGTAGCGAATGCCGTGCCGGAGGCCCTGGGCGCACGCAACGGCCTCGAGCCAGAACGACTTGCAGCCGCGTTGGGGCCGGCACCGCGAGGGACCGGCCGGAAAAGTGTTACCCGCAGTAACGGTGGCGCGTCAGCGCTCGGCGCGGAGGTCGGCGAGGGCGCGATTGGCGCGCTCGACGAGATCGCCGATCTTCTGCCGGCACCACGCCGCCTGCGAGGCGAGCGCGAACCAGCGCAGTTCGCTACCCGCGATCGAGGGGTCTTCCATGGAGGGCTCGTCCCATTCGAGGCCGCGCGTGCGTTCCTCGCGGATCATCGCGCGCCGGGCGTACCGGAGGGCCTCGAGCGCGTCGTCGCCGGAGAGCAGGATCTCGAATCGGAGCGTGACGCGGCGCGACGGGTCGAAGCGTACGGCAACCGCGTCGCGCAGCTGCCCCGCCGTCGGGGAGGCCTCCGTCGTCGTCTCGCGGAATCCGATGAAATTGGGCATCGGGTCGAAATTCGTGATGGGGGAATTCTACCGCAGCCGGATCAGCGCCGCACCCGGTACAGGACCGCCGGTCCGTGCCGCGCCACGGCTTCGAGGCGGTCGGCGAGCGCCCCGAACAGAGGCCCGGCGCCGCGCCGGTCCTCCCGCAGCAGGACGGCGGTGATCCCGAGAGCGTCGAGGCCCTCGCGCCAAGCGGCGGGGTCGCGTCCCCAGGCGGCGACCGGCAGGTAGTCGTCGCGCCAGGCGGCGGCCGCCGGGCAGTGGAAGCGGTCGTTTTCACCGAAGAGCACGATCCGGTCGTCCGGGCCGATCCGGTCCCGGAAGGCGAAGGCCGGCAGCCGGGCGGCCAGGTACCCGTCGCGCGAGACACGGCCCGTCGCCACGGTCCACTCGAGACCGCTCGAGCCGAGCTGGACCGGGAAAGCGGCGGCCGCCCCGAGCAGGGCGAGGCCGGCGACCGTACCCGCCTTTCCACCGAAGCGCGAGGTGGCTTGCCGCAGGCCCTCGGCGACGAACACCGCGTAGAGCGGGTAGAGGGGAAACAGGTACCGGATCGACGGCAGGTACAGCAGCGACCACGGGATCAGGGCGGGCAGCGCCGCGACCGCGAAGAGCGCGAGGCGGCGGGCGTCCCAACCTGCGAGGCCCGCGAGGGCCACGAGCACGAACACGCCGTTGTACCCGTCGCCGTTGCCCTCGAATCGGCTGGAGTGAAAGACGAGGTCGTAGGGCAGCCGCGCAAACCGCACGAGGCGGGCCTGCACGGATTCCGGCGCGGCGGCCGCTCCCGAGGCCGGTGAGGTCCTGAAGAAGTGGCCGGTCTCGACGCGGCCGACGAGCTCGGCGGGCGAGGCGGCATAGGGCGCGACGATCGAGCCGGTGCGGCGCGCGCTCCACGCGATCCAGGGCGCCAGGGCCGCGAGCCCGCAGGCGCACGCGACGGCGACGACGCGAGCACGCGGCCGGGCCCGCCACGCGAGCAGCGCCAGCGCGGGCGCCGCCGCCAGGGCGAAGACCTTGGTCGCAACGGCGCCGCCGAAGAGAAACGCGGCCAGGCGCAGGCGGCCGGGATCTCGGCGGGCCGCCGCGAGCTCGGCGGCCGCCGCCGCAACGAGAAAAGCCGCGGGCCAGTCCACGTAGGTCGCGTGGAGCTGCAGCATCGCCGTCGGGAACGCGGCCAGCGCCAGCACGACGAGGGGCCCGGCCCCTCGCGCGCCCACGCGTCGCGCGAGGGCGAGCGCCGCTCCGAAAGCCGCGAGTCCGACGGCCAGCTGGAGCATGCGGGCGACGCGTTCCCCGCCGAAGACGAACGCGAGCGCGAGGTATGCGTCGTGGTTGCGCCAGAGCATCGACTGCGGGGCCAGATCCTGCAGCGCCGCGACGCGGCCGGCGGCAGCGACGTCGCGCGCCTCCGGGAGGTGGTACGCGAGGCCGTCCCAGGACACGTCGGGAGCGAGCGCGCCCACCCACACGGCGACGAGCACCAGCGCGGCAAACGCGAGCCAGCCCGCCTCGACGGCACGGGGGGCGTCGCCGCGCGGCAAGCGGACGCTGCCGCCGACCAGCCGCGCGAGCGGGCGAAGCCGCCGGGGTCGCAGGATCATCGGCAGCGCGAGGGCCACCGCGAGGGCGCCGCGCGAAAGCACTCCGGCCTCGCCGAGCAGGAGCACGACGAGTCCCACCGTGACGAGCCCCGCCCCGAACACGGACGTCAGGTCTCCGGCCGCGGCGTCGACGCCCCGCAGCCCCCGCGAAACGAGGTCGCCGGCAGACAGGGTGACCGCCAGGAGGAGCCCCCCGATGGCCACCGCGCCCAGGTTTCCGGAGAGAATCGAGGTCGCCCCCGCGAACGCCGCGAGGCCACCTGCCACGAGGACCGGCCGCCGGAGAAGACCGAGCCAGAGGACCGCGAGAAGCGCCGCCGCGCCCGCCGCGGCCCCGACCAGGGAGGGCGTCGCGTGCCCGGCCGCGAGCTTGGCGAGATAAGCCCTGCCCAGGGGCTGCGCCCGCCACAGAACGAGGAGGACCGCGGCGATGACGAGGAAGGGGCCGAATCGCCGCGCCCTGGCCGCGGGCGCGCCGGCCTGTGACTCCGCCTGCATGCCGCTCGTCAAATCCCTCGAGGGCACGATACATGAACGGCAAGCCCGCACCGGCCGTTGTCCTCGGCGGGGCGCCGCCGGAAGTGATTCAATGACGGCGTGACGCGCGCGGAGATCTCGATCGCCACCATCGCCGGCGGAGCCGTCATGCTGCTGGCGACGCTCTGGGACGCCTTCGAGACGATGGTCCTCTCGCGCCGCGTCTCGCGCGGCAACCGTCTGACCGTCCTCTTCTACCGCCTGACCTGGCCCTCCTGGCGCGCCGTCGCCCGGCGCCTGGCCCGCGGCAATCGCCGGGAAAACTTCCTGACGGTCTACGGTCCGCTCTGGCTGCTTCTCCTGATCGCCCTGTGGGCCCTCTCGATGGTCCTCGCGTTCGCGCTCATGCAGTGGGGCGCGGGCTCGCGCATGGCGTCCCCGGACGGCAGCGACAGCTTCCTGACCACGCTCTACATGAGCGGGACGACGCTCTTCACCCTCGGCCTCGGCGACGTCGTCCCCCACTCGGCGGCGGGGCGCTTCCTGACGGTCTTCGAGTCGGGCATCGGCCTCGGTTTCCTGGCTCTGGTGATCGGGTACCTCCCGGTCGTCTCGCAGGCGTTCTCGCGGCGCGAGGCGAGCATTGCCCTGCTCGATGCGCGTGCGGGCTCGCCCCCTACGGCGCTCGAGCTGCTCCGGCGCCACCTCGGCGACGGGGGCGGCGACGCGCTCGTGGAGCTGCTGCGCGACTGGGAGCGCACGGCGGCGGAGCTGCTCGAGAGCCACGTCTCGTTTCCGGTGCTGGCCTTTTATCGCTCGCAGCACGACAACCAGTCCTGGGTCGCGGGAATGACCGCGCTGCTCGACTCCTGCTCCCTCATCCTTTCGATCGTCGAGACCGACTGCCGGCGCCAGGCGCGACTGACGTTCGCCATGGCGCGGCACGCGGTCGCGGACATGGCCCGCGTGCTCTCGGCGACCCCCACGGCGCCCAACCCGGATCGCCTCCCCGCCGCCGATCTCGCGGTCCTGCGAGAGCGGCTCACGTCGGCCCGCATCCCCCTGCGCTCGGACCCCGAGGCGGGAGCGAAGCTCGCCGAGCTGCGCGGCATGTACGAGCCCCTGGTCGCCTCCCTCTCCGCGCTGCTCCTCATGCCGCTGCCGCCCTGGATGCCGCCCGCCGCGGCGCGGGAAAATTGGCTGGCGCATTTTTGACCGCGTGACGCCAG
>DATMNJ010000384.1:0-4043 GCA_035569175.1 Thermoanaerobaculia bacterium
CGCAGGCGCGCCACGGGCCGCGAGAACCCAAGGTCAGGTCAGGCGGGCGCCGACAGGACCTCCGCCGCCGCCCGCTGTCCGGACGCAATCGCGCCCTCGATGTACCCCGACCACACGGGTGAGGTCTCCGTGCCGGCCCAGTGGATGCGGCCGACCGGCGCGCGCAACGACGGACCCAGGGTCGTCAGCACGCCGGGCCCCATGTTCGCCCCGTAACAGCCGCGGGTCCACGGCTCCGAGGGCCAGTCGTTGTCCACGTAGTCGAGCGGGTCGGAACCTTCGGGGCCGAGCAGGTCGGCGACGCGCGCGACGATCGCAGCGCGGCGCTCCTCCATCGGGCGACCCGTCCAGGCGAGGGCCGTTCGCGCCTCGAAGAATCCGACGAGCAGGCCGACCGGCGCGCCGGGCGCCGACGCGTCGAAGAATCCGTCGGTCGGCGGCCGATCGCTCGTCACCAGGGCGCTCAACCCCTTGCGGCGCCAGAACGGCTCCCGGTAGGCCACCCAGTACTTGATGACGGAGCCCATCGGCGAGCGCTGCGTGAGCGCGTCGCGCCGCGACGGAACGGCGGGATCGTAGGCGATGCGGCCCGACAGTGGCAGCGGCACCGCGACGATCACGCGGCCGGCCCGCCACCGTCCGGCCGCGGAGGTGACGGTCACACCGGAGGCGTCCTGGCCGATCGCCGACACGGGCGCTTCGAGCGCGAGACGGTCGTGCAGCTCGGCGCCCATGCGCCCCGCCAGCTGATGGAGGCTCCCGGGGACGTGGAAGGCCTGCGCGGCGTCGGTCTCGCCCCACAGGTCCTCGAGGCTCCCTCCCGATCGCACATAGGCCAGGAAGAAGAGCAGCGACACTTCCTCGGGCTCGACCGTGAAGAGACCCTGGACCATCAGGCGCGTGAGGTCCCGGGCCGCGGGATTGCGGACCTCCGAGCGGATCCACTCGTCCATCGTGATCCGGTCCCACTCCTGTGCGCGAGGAGCCGTCCATGGCTCCTCGACCGGGACCTGCGCCACCAGCGCCCGGACCTTCGCGAAGACCCGGTTGACGGCGGCGTCGTCCACCGGAGGCAGGCCCATCGCCTCGCCCTCTCCGTAGTACCGATGGCCGCGCAGCTCGGTGATTCCACGTCCCGCGACGAGCTGCGGGGTCGTCGCGATGCCGTACTCGCGCAGCAGCGCAATCAGCCGCGGCTGGTGCGCGCCGACCCACTGGCCGCCGAGATCCACGGTCTGTCCCGCGATCCTTCCTGCCTTGACGCGGCCGCCGACGCGATCTCGGGCATCGAGGACCACGACCTCCCGGCCGGCGGCGATGAGGGCTCGGGCCGCCGTCAGTCCCGCGAAACCCGCCCCGACGATCGCGACGTCCGCCGACCGCGTCCCCTCAGCGGGGCAATGCAGTCGGGCGCGGGCCGGCGCCGGCAGCAGTGTCGCCGCGGCTCCGGCTCCCAGAAGTCGCAGCGCGTCGCGGCGGCTGAGCTTCACGACGGTCGCCGCCGCGGGATCAGGAGATAGCCCACGATGACCGTCGCCAGCGTCTCGCCGCCCAGGATCAGCCCTTCCTTGAGCGGGGCCTGGCTCGTCGGCGACGGCACGAAGAAGAGAATGCAGGCCCCGAAGATGTAGAGCGTGCAGGCCCAGGACGCGATCGCGGCCGCCACGGGGCCTCCCGGCAGGCGATACGGACGGGGTTGCTCGGGCCGGCGCTTGCGCAGCACGAGAAAGGCCGGGAAGACGAGCAGGTAACACAGCAGGAGGCACAGCGCCGTCAGCCGAAAGGTCATCCAGAAGATGTTGGACTGGCTGCTCGAGAGCGAGGCGCCTCCGACGAGCAACGCCGTCGAGACGAGTCCCATGACGACGAAGGCGAGCGCGGGCGTCTTGAACCGGGGGTGCAGCCGTCCGAAGGCCTCCGGCAGAAGGCCCTCTTCCGCTGCCACGGCGGCCACACGGTTGGCGCCGAGGCTCCAGGTCACGACGTTGGCCACGCACGCGTAAAGAAACCCGAGGCCGAGCAGAAACACGACGGTGTCGCCGGCTCGCCCCCACTGCTTGCCCAGAATCGCGAGCGCGTCCCACGTCCCGGTCACGATCGAGAGCTTTCCCATCGGAACCGCAAAAAAGATTCCGGCGACGGCGACCGAGTAGAGGACCGCGATCAGCGCCCCCGACCAGAGGATGACGCTCGGAACGTCTCGCTTCGGATTGCGCATCTCGCCGCCCGCCGAGCTCATCAGCTCGAAACCGAAGGTCGAGTACAGAAGGGCCGGGAGGTACGCCAGCGAGTCGTTCCAGCGGGGGACGAGGCTGGCGGCCGAGAAGGCATTCGCCGGCGGGCCTCCGCGAAAGAGCGTGGACAGGCCCAGCACGCCGAGCGCAAGGAAAATGAGGGCCTTCACGACGGCGCCGAGGTTGGGCACCCACTTGGACACCTCGAGCCGGACGACGCCCACGCCGACCGTCAGCCAGGTCAGGACGATGGCGATTCCGGCCTCCTGCCAGGGCGAGTGTGTCTTCAGGAACATCTGCCCGAAGGTGCCGGCAAAAATGAGGTAGACGGACGGGATCCAGTACGCGTTGTTGATCCAGTACATCCAGGCGACGGTGGAGCCCCACTTCGGCCCAAAGGCTTCCCGGACCCAGACGTAGACGCCGCCCTCTCCCGGCCACGCCGCGCCGAGCTCGGCCGTGATCAGCCCGTATGGGATGAAAAAGACGGTCATCGTGATGGCCCACCAGGAGAACCACGCGTACCCCATGGAGGCCGACGAGGCGAGGGTGTCGATCGTGAGGATGGCGCAGACGGTGAAGAGAACCAAGTCCGTGCGCCCGAGGACGCGCTCGAGGGCGGGGCCCGGAGAGACCGATGTCGAAACCGAGCTCACTAACCTCTCATCGTACTGCAAATCACAGTCCCACAGGCACTTCCGGCGACAGGTGGCGGCCTGGACGGGCCGCGTGGTAGGCTGCAGGCCTTCGATCCAACCGACCCTGGGGCTTCAAACCATGTCCTCAATCGGCACTTCCTCGATCCGCCTGAAGACCGCCCTTCCCGGGCCGCGCTCTCTCGAGCTCGGGGCCCGGCGGGCCGCCGCCATACCCAGGGGAGTCGGCCACGCGACCCCGATCTATGTCCAGAGCGCCCGGGGGGCCCTCCTCACGGACGTGGACGGCAACGTCCTGATCGACTTTGCCGGGGGGATCGGAACGCTCAACGTCGGCCACTCCAACCCCGACGTCGTCCGGGCCGCCGCCGCCCAGCTCGAACGCTTCACCCACACGTGCTTCAGCGTGGCGCCCTACGAGGGGTACGTCGCCCTGGCCGAAAAGCTCAATGCCATCGCCCCGGGCCGGCCGCCGAAGAAGACCCTGCTCGCCAACAGCGGCGCCGAAGCGCTCGAGAACGCCGTCAAGATCGCCCGCCACGCGACGGGGCGAGAGGCGGTCGTGGTGTTCGAGCACGCGTTCCACGGCCGAACGCTCCTGACGATGAGCATGACGAGCAAGGTTCGGCCCTACAAGCTCGGATTCGGACCCTTCGCGCCCGAGATCTATCGGCTCCCCTTCCCCTACGAATACCGCGGGCACTACGCGGGCGCGGCCGCCGCCGCCGCCGCTCTCGAAGAGTTCTTCAAGACTCAGGTGGCGGCCGAGAAGGTGGCGTGCGTCGTCCTCGAGCTCGTCCTCGGCGAGGGCGGGTTCATCGTCGCCCCGCCCGACTACGTCGGCACGCTCGCCCGGATCTGCCGCGAGCACGGCATCCTCCTGGTCGTCGACGAGGTGCAGACCGGTTTCGGGCGCACCGGGAAGATGTTTGCCTCCGAGCACTACGGCCTCGAGCCCGACCTCGTCACGACGGCGAAGTCCCTGGCCGGAGGCCTCCCCCTCTCGGCCGTGACCGGCCGCGCCGACGTGATGGACATTCCGGCGCCGGGCGGCCTCGGCGGGACGTTCGGCGGCAACCCGGCCGCCTGCGCCGCTGCGAACGCGGTCCTCGAGGCGCTGCCCGGCTTCCTGCCGCGCGCGGTCGAGATCGGC
>DATMNJ010000385.1:0-3808 GCA_035569175.1 Thermoanaerobaculia bacterium
CGATTCCCACGAACAGCCCCCCGAACGCGGGCCACCACATCCAGTGGATCGGAAGCTTCTGGAAGAGGTCTTCGCATCCGTAGACGAGCGCCGTGAGCAGGCCGGACGCGAATCCCGCGGCGACGCCGACGGCCAGGGCGAAGAGAAGCAGGGTCGCGGGCAGAGCGGCGTGAGGGGAGACCGGGAAGACCGGCCCGGCCCCGAGAAGGGGCACGCGCGCCGCCGCGGCGACGGCCGCCGCAAGGGAGACCGGGATGAAGCTGCGCGGCTTCCATTCGAAGAGCAGCAGCTCGACCGCGAGCAGCGTGGCGGCAATGGGAGAGGCGAAAATCGCCGACATGCCGGCAGCGGCGCCCGCCACGAGGAGCGTCTTGCGCTCGGCCGAGGAGAGGTGGAAGAGCTGGGCGAAGATCGAGCCGAGCGCTCCGCCCGTCATGATGATCGGGCCCTCGGCGCCGAAGGGGCCGCCCGTGCCGATCGAGATCGCGGAGGAGATGGGTTTCAAGATCGCGACCTTCGCGTCGAGGCGGCTGCTTCCGATCAGGATCGCCTCGAGCGCCTCGGGAATGCCGTGACCCCGGATCTTG
The DNA here is from genome assembly GCA_035569175.1 of Thermoanaerobaculia bacterium. Lineage (GTDB taxonomy): Bacteria > Acidobacteriota > Thermoanaerobaculia > UBA5066 > Gp7-AA6 > DAHUXD01. The sequence goes on from DATMNJ010000385.1 coordinate 588, forward strand.
GGAGAGCCCCAGCGAGCCATGGCGCCGATGACGAGCCCTCCGGCGACCGGTATCACAATCGCCCAGGCTCCGAGGTGGTTCTGACCCGGCGACGCGAGAGCGGATGAAAAGCGGCCGAAATAGGCCAGGTTCGTGATGACCGAGATCAGCCAGAGCAGCGCCCAGGCCACGACGGCGCCCGCGGCGCCGATCGCCAGGGCCGCCGCCGACAGGAAGAGGACGCGGCGGTCCGTCGAGTAGTCGCCGAGGCGATCGGCTGCGCCCCCCGAGTCATGCGTCATGGCCGCAAGTATATCGTGTCGCGATATTACGGCGCGAAGGGAAGATGCCGACTCGGGAGCGTGGCATGAGCTCTCGGCGACGGCAGGCGCCGCCGCCCGCCGGATCACTCCGCGGGCACGCAGCGTCCCGCGGCCCATCGGCGCAACGCGTCGATGGGTTCCGCGCGGGTGACCGAGAGCGGGCGTGTCGTGCGCAGGGCAACGAGGATCGCGTTCGTGTCGAGGGGGAAACGGCCGGCACGGGCCTCGTACAGCGCCGAGACGACGGACTGCTCGATCTCGGCGCCCGAGAATCCTTCCGCGGCCGAGGCGAGGGCCTTCAGATCGAAGCGAGGGGGCTCTTCCCCCCGGCGCGCCAGGTGCAGGCGGAAGATCTCCGCACGCGAGACCGAACCCGGCAGGTCCACGAAGAAGATCTCGTCCACGCGGCCCTTGCGCATCATCTCGGGCGGGAGCTCCTGGACCGAATTCGCGGTGGCGACCAGGAAGACGCGCGAGGCGCGCTCCTGCATCCAGACGAGAAGCATCCCGATCAGGCGCTTCGAGACGCCGCCGTCGGACTCTGCCGAGTGGGACGAGGCGAAGGCCTTCTCGATCTCGTCGATCCAGAGGACGCAGGGCGCCATCCGCTCGACGCGCCGCAGGGCGTCGCGCAGGTTGCGCTCGGATTCGCCCACGAACGGCGCCAGGAGCCGGCCGGCGTCGAGGGAGAGCAGCGGCAATCCCCAGGTGGCGGCAATGGCCTTGGCGGCGACGCTCTTGCCGCACCCCTGCACGCCGAGCAGGAGGATTCCCTTCGGCGGGTCGAGGGGCTTGTCGTCGGGGCCGGGCAACAGGCCGACCTTGCGCGTGGCGATCCACTTCTTCAACTTCTCGAGGCCGCCGAGCTGGTCGAGGCCCTCCGGCGTCGGAATGAACTCGAGCAGGCCCCCGCCCTCGACGAGGCCCTTCTTCAACTCGCGCAGGCGGCCGCGGTCGGCGCCCGTGAGGGCGTTGTCCTCGACGACGGCCTGGGCGAGCGCGCGCTCGGCCTCGAAGAGCGTGAGGCCCTGGAGGTCCGAAACGATCCCCTCCGTCTCGAGGCGCGTGAGGGCGACCCGCGGAGTCGGCGTCTGTCGGGGAAGGCCCCTGACGACGCGGGCGAGAAGCTCCCGCAGCTCGTCCGGGCCGGGCAGGGCGAACTCGAAGCGGACGGCGATGTCCGAGAGCTCGGGTTTCTCGGCCATGGAGGGCCCGACCATGACGATCGTGCGCGCCGACCCGGCAAACTCCTGCGCCGTTTCCCGCAGGAGGCGCAGCGTGGCCGGGTTTTCGAGATGGGCCATCGGGTCCTTCAGGAGGAACGTGCCGTCGCCCGTCGACTTGCGGATGATTCGCAGGGCGTAGGCGAGATCGACGGAAGGCTCGGCATCCTGGGGGTGCGCAGGCATCAGGCCGCTCGCCGCGCTCCAGGTCCAGAAGGGCAGCGCGAGGCCGCTCGACACGTTGCGGACGAGGGCCTCGAAGCGTTGCTCCTCGACCGTCTCGCACACCACGAGGGGGTGTCGAGACCGCAGAAGGAGGGCGAGGTCTTTTGCGGAGACGTCCAAACTGCGCTTAGTGTAGCGAACGTCCGGGCATAGACTTGGCGCCGTGCCTGCGACACGGGTGGTCTCCCTCTGCCCGTCGATCACGGAGACGATCGTCGCGATCGGAGGCCTGAAGGCGCTGGCCGGCGTCACCCGCTATTGCACGCGGCCGAGCGGCATGCTCTGGGGCCTGCCGCGCGTCGGCGGGACGAAGAGCCCGGACATTTCCAGGATCCTCGATCTCGCACCCGATCTCGTCTTCGCCAATGCCGAGGAAAACCGCCGCGAAGACGTCGAGGCGTTGCGCGCGGCCGGAATCGAGGTCGACGTCACCCTCCCCAAGACGGTCGCCGAGGTGCCCGCCGCGATCCGCCGGTGGGGCGAGCGCCTCGGAACCGCGGAGCAGGCGGAGGAACTCGCGGCGCGCATCGAGGCGCAGCGGCAGGCCCTCGAGGCCAGCCGCCCGGCCGCGTCGTTTCGCTACGCGTACTGGATCTGGAAGGATCCGTGGATGACGATCTCCGGCGACACCTACGTCGCCGACCTCATCCGCCTGGCCGGCGGAGAGAACGTGTACGGCGGGGAAGCCGTCCGCTACCCGACGACACACCCCGCCGAGGCGCTCGCCCGAGAGCCGCAGATGCACATCTTTCCGAGCGAGCCGTATCCGTTCGCCGAGGAGAAGCATGGCGCGCTCGTCGAAAGGCTCTTCGGGAGCCATACCCTTCGGGTTTTCGTGGATGGCGACAACTATTGCTGGCACGGCGTCCGGACTCTGGAAGGTCTGAAGGCGGTTCGTGTCCTTATAAAATAAGGCAAATATATGCTCTTACCTAATTTTAGTTGTCCTCTGGCTCGCGGCTCATACTTTAGTTCGGAGCAAGTTGGCATGACCCATTTCGGACGGCTGGCCTCTCTTCTCTTGCTCGCTGCCGCGTCCCTCTCGGCGCAACCGGCATCCCTCCCTCCGGGGCCCGTCACGGTGATTCGCGCGGGCGCGCTGATCGATGGCGTCTCGCCTGCGGCGCGGCGCGACCAGGCCATCGTCGTTCGCTGCAACCGCATCGAGAGCGTCGGGGCGTGGTCGCCGGCAAAGGTGCCTCAGGGCGCAACGCTCATCGATCTCTCCGGTGCGACGGTGCTGCCGGGGATGATCGACACACACACCCACATCTTCCTGCAGGGGGAGGATCCGGCCGAAGGCGGCTACGACGCCCAGCTGCTCAAGCACGGCATCGCCTTCCGGGCCGCGCGGGCGACGGTCTCGGCGCGGCGGGCCCTCGACCAGGGGTTCACCACGATCCGCGACGTCGAGACGGAAGGCGCCGGGTACGGGGACGTCGGGATCAAGGAGGCGATCGAGGGGGGCTAC
>DATMNJ010000386.1:0-3619 GCA_035569175.1 Thermoanaerobaculia bacterium
ACCCTCTCCCGGCGGGAGAGGGACGGGGTGAGGGGCGCCCCACATCGTCACCACTTGATCTTCTCCGGCGACAGGATCGGCCCCTCGCTGCACGAGACGAGGAACGGCTTCGACGTACCGGGGATGACGCAGCCAAGGCACGCGCCGAAGCCGCAGCCCATCTCGGCTTCCGTCGAGAACTCCGACGGGAGGCCGGCTTGTTCGACGACACTCGCCAGCGCCGCGAACATCGGCATCGGGCCGCACGCGAAGAGGCGGGCGTAACGCGCGCCCGCCGCGAGGCGCCGCGACAGCGCCTCGGTCACGAACCCTTTTTCGCCGAGCGAGCCGTCGTCGGACGCGAGGATCGTCTGGCCGGGAACGAGGCCGTCGAAGCGTGCACGCAGGGCCAGCTCCCGCGCGTTCCTCCCGCCGAAATAGAAGTCGGACGCGACGCCGGCCCGCCCGAGCGCCTTCAGGAGCGCCGGAAACGGCGCCGCGCCGATGCCCCCCGCGACGATCGCGACCCGCGTGCCGCGCGGCAGGTCCGCGACCGTGAACGCGTTTCCGAGAGGCCCGAGCAGACGCACCGCCGAGCCCTCGGGCATCTGCTCCACGGCCGCCGTTCCCCGCCCGATCGTCTTCAAGAGGAACTCGACCGTGCCCGCAGCCGGGTCGGCGTCGGCCACCGAGTAGGCGCGGCGCAGGTACGGTTGGGCCCGATCGGGCACGTCCACCATCGCGAATTGTCCTGGAGAGATCGCGCGCGCGAGATCCGGGCAGTGGAAGGTGGCGGAAAAGAGGCCGGGCGAGAAAGTCTGTCGTCTGGAGAGCGTCGCTCGGTGGTCGGCCTTCACCGAGGGCGCATTCTAATCGACTCCGGTCTCAGGCTTCGGCGATCGCCAGCTCGTCCCGCCCGTCGGCGCGCCGTGCCTTGTCGAAGCACTTTTCGCAAACCAGCCTTCCCTCGAGCGGCTCCACGGCCGGCCGCGCGTAGGCGCCGCAGCCATGGCATCGCCGCAGCGCCCTGTGGTGGGCATTGGGGTCGGCGACCGGAGTCTCCCGTTTGATCATTCCGTTTCTCCTTTTCGATGCACGAATGGATAGAGCACGACCCGTACCCAATCTCCAAACACTCACAGTGAACCACTTACGCACGCGCCCCTTCGGGCAAGTGTCGCCTCGACGGCTGAATCAGTCCCCTCGAGAGGTCAGAACGAAGCGACCCTGTCGAGCGCCTTCCGCACGTGCGAGGCCTGCGGAAGGATGAAGTCTTCCACCCGGGGCTGGTAGGCGACGAACGTGTCGGTCGCCGCCACGCGCTCCACCGGCGCGTCCAGGTACGAAAAGAGCTCGGACGAGACGCGCGCCGCGATCTCCGCGCCGTAGCCCCACGACATCGTATCCTCATAAACCACGACCGCGCGAGAAGTCTTCTTCACGGAGGCCGCGATCGCCTCCCAGTCGTAGGGGTTCAGCGAGCGCAGGTCGAGGATTTCGACCGTTTTTCCGGTCTCCTCGGTGAAGGCCTTGGCGGCCTGCCAGGACCGGTAAACCGTCGCGCCGTACGTGACGACCGTGACGTCGGCACCCGGCTGCACGATCGACGCCTTCCCGAACGGGACCATGTAGTCCGGACCCGGGTAGGCGCCTTTGTTGTGCGTCTGGCGGTAGAGGTGCTTGTGCTCGAGGAAGAGGACCGGGTCGTCGCAACGGATCGCCGTGCGCAGGAGGCCGTTCGCGTCGAGGGCGTTGGACGGCATGACGACGCGCAACCCCGGGATCTGCGTCATGAGCACGGCGCCCGATTGCGAGTGGTAGACGGCGCCGCCGCCGATGTAGCCGCCGATCGCGACGCGGATGACGACGGGGCACGAGAACGTGTTGCCCGACCGCCACCGCAGATTCGACAGCTCGTTGTGGATCTGCATGTAGGCCGGCCAGATGTAGTCGTAGAACTGGATCTCGACGACGGGCTTCAAGCCCCGCACCGCCATGCCGATCGCCCGACCGACGATGTTCGCCTCGGCGAGCGGGGAGTTGAAGACGCGGTCGCCGCCGTAGAGCCGCTGCAGGCCGGCCGTCACCTTGAAGACGCCGCCCTTGCCCTTGCACTCGGCGAGGACCTCCTCGCGCGTCGCGTCGGCGACGTCCTCGCCGAAGAGGACCATGCGCGGATTGCGCTTCATCTCGTCGCGCATGCAGGCGTTCAAGAGGTCCACCATCGTCGTGGGCGTCGCCCCTGCCGCGGTGACCGGAGCGGTCGAAAACGCCGCGCTCGTCGGATCCACGTCCGGCGAGTAGACGAACTCGTACGCGGACTCGGGTTCCGGCAGGGCCGCAGCCAGGGCGCGATCGGCCGCCTCGTTGATCTCCACGTCGACCTCGGCATGGAGCTTCTCGAGCCCTTCCTGCGAGAGGATTCCCTGGTCGAGGAGCAGCCGCGAGAGCCGGAGCACCGGATCGCGGTCCTGGTCGCGCTCGCGCTCGGCCTTCGGGCGGTAGTTCGCTTCGTCGTCGGAGAGCGAATGGCTGTAGGGCCGGATGACGCGTGCGTGCACGAGAGCCGGGCCCATCCGCGAGCGGCAGTATTCGGCGGCATAGCGCAGCGCGTCGTACGACTCGAGGAAGTCCGTACCGTCGGCCTCGGCGACGAAGAGGTTGGGGAAGGACCGGACGAGCTTCGAGATCGAGCCGCCGGGCGTGTTCACCTCGACCGGGACCGAGATCGCGTAGCCGTTGTCCTCGATCAGGAAGAGGACCGGCAGCTTCAGATTGCTCGCCGAGGAGAGCGCTTCCCAGAACTCGCCTTCCGAGGTCTGGCCCTCGCCGCCCGAGACGTAGACGATCTCGTCACGGTGGAAGGCGCCGCTCTCGGCGAGCTCGGCAATGCGGCTCATCCTCCAGCCGGCTTCGGCCGCGCCGACGGCGTGGAGGAACTGCGTCCCGGTGCAGGACGACTTGGAGATGATGTTCAGGCGTTTGTGGCCCCAGTGCGAGGGCATCTGCCGGCCGGCCGAGGCCGGATCGTCCTTCGCCCCGACGGACTGGAGAAACATCTCGTAGGGGGTTACCCCGAGTTGGAGAATCAGAGCCCGGTCCCGGTAATAGCAATCGAACCAGTCGTAGCCCGGCTTCAAGACCATCCCGGCCGCCGTCGTGACGGCTTCATGGCCTACGCTGTTGATTTGAAAGTAGATCTTGTTCTGGCGCTTGAGCTGGATCTCCTTGTCGTCGAAGCGCCGCGACAGGTAGATGTTCCGGTAGGCCGAAACCAAGGCACCACGATCGAGCCCGTTATAGCTGTCGGTGCGGACCTCGGTCGCCATCCGCGGCAAATATATCAGGGGAAAGACCTGGGGTCAGGTCTCTCAAAGTGTGACTTTTCCGGGGCTTTCAAGGCACGCTACTTACCGGGCAGAGTGTCCCAATCGAGGCGGACTAAAGTCACACTTTGAGAGACCTGACCCCGCTAGAAGAGGCGGATCAGGCCCCAGAGCTCGAGGGCCGCGAGACCCAGAGTGACGGCGAGAAACACGACGGCCTTGACGTCCAACCTCGTGCCGGAGTGCAACTCTTCCATAGCCACGCTCTTATCGTTAGCAGAACTCATGCCACCGATAGGAGTTACGAGCCTCGC
>DATMNJ010000387.1:0-5855 GCA_035569175.1 Thermoanaerobaculia bacterium
GGCAACGGCGAGCCCGTCGACCTTGAACGAGTACGTCTTCCCCTGGAACGAGAGTGTCCCCTTGCCCCAGCTCCAGCCGATCCCGACGGCAACGGAGCCCTCGGAGAGCTTGACGGTGGCGTCGGGCGTCTTGTCCTCGGCCACTGCCGAGACCGTGAGAACGGCCATCAGGGCCGCGATGGCAACCGAAACGATCAATCGACGACGCATGGATTCCTCCTGTTTCTGGACTAAACCAGCGGGCCCGGGCTATCCGGACGCCGGTCATGAGCCAACCATACCAACACCCTGCAAATACGAGGCCGGTTTTGGCCGCGGGTCGGCGTCAGCCGGGACTTTTTGGGACGCCGTTCTGCCTCGGCTCAGCGGCGGGCTCCATCCGCCCCCGACCTCGGGTCACGACGAGCGCCTCAGGGCGCGGGCACGACCGTGTAGTAGACGCCGTTCGCGCCGGCGGACGGCAGGAACCACTGGCCGTTCGAGACGAAGTACGTCGTGCCGTTGATCGTCGTGTGGACGGCGCCGGCCGGGAGCGTCGCATAGATCGCGCCGGTCGCGTGCGGAGGAGCTGCGGCGGTCGCCGCAGCGGCTCCGGCGGCCACGCCGGCCGAGTACGCGGTCGTCGTCGCGGCGGCCGTGCTGGCCGAGCCGGCCGCGACGCCGGCGGCGTACGCGTTGGTCGCCTGGGCCTGGGAGCTCGCTGCGGCCGACGACGAGGCCACGGCCGCGCCGACCGCCATGCCGGTGACCCCGGCGGCGACGGCCCACCCCGCGCAGCTGCCGCAGGAGGATCCGTAGACGTTCACCGTCGTGGGCGGGTGGTACGGGTAGTAGGCGGCGGGAGGATGGTAGTAAGCGCCGTAGGCGTCGGGCGGATGGTAGGCCGTCGCCCCGTAGGGCGTCGTGTGGTACGCGCCCGCGCCGTACGCTCCTGCCGTCGTGCCTCCGTACACGTTGGTGTGCTCCGTGCCGCCATAGGCGCTGTGAGCAGTGCTTCCGCCGTAGGCGTTGGTGTGCTCCGTCCCCTCGCCGTACGCGTGGGACGTCGAGCCGCCGTACGCGTTGGTGTGCGATTGCGAACCATAAGACCCCGACGAGTGGCCGCCATAGGCATTGGCGTGTGCCCACGCCGACGCGGGGCCGGCGGTGAGCAGGGCGGTCAGGGCCGCGGCGATACAAAGCTCGACGTTCTTTTTCATGGTTCTGCGTCCTTACTGGGCCTTCGGCGTGAGTTTGGGGGCGGCAGCGGTCCTCTTCGGCTTTCCCGCGGGCTTGGGCGCTTCCGGCAGTTTCGACTGGGTTTTCGGGTGCGCGAACTGGATGTGGTCTGCACCGGCCGCCTTCGTCGACGCGAAGGCCTCGGCCGCAGCGGGCGGATCGATCTGCCAGTGCGACAGCTCGACCTGGTGGCGCAGCTGCAGGGGATCGTCGAAGAAGACGGCGCGCGACAGGCGCGGCAGCTTGTCCTCCGCGCCGATCCAGAGCTGGACGAAGACGCCCTCGTCCTCGTACGCGACCATGTCGGTGGTCGTTCCGCCGACGACCGAGGACTGGCCGATGGAGAAGGCGAGCTTGAGGCCGGGGGCCATGTCGCCGTAGGGGTCGGCGACGACCACGTCGGTGAACGTGAAGTAGGTCCCGGCCTTGTCGTAGAGCGTCTTCAACATGGCGTCGATCGTGGGCGGCGCGTCGGCGATCGCGACGAGGTTCTCGGCCGGCGCGAACTGGGTCATCGTCTTGCCGTCGTAGTAGAACTCCGAGACCGGTCCGTCCCCCTTCGTGATGACGCGGAGCTTGTCGGGCCGCTGAAGAAGGACGTCGGCAACCGTCGTGAACGCGAGCGGCGCGCCGTAGCGGCTGGGGCTCTCGTACGTGGACAGGGCCGTGAACGACAGCGAGTGGGCGGCGGCAAGCTTCGCGCTCATGGCCTTGAGCAGTTCGAGGGCCCTGGGCTCGAGGACGGGAGGGGTCGCCGCCGGGGTGCCCTGGACCCTGGCCAGCGCCGGTTTCTTTCGTGCCTGCGGCGTCTTCTGCGGCGTTTGCGACCGCGCGGCGACCGCGGCGAGGGCCAGGGCGAGAGCCACGGAAACCGTACGGACCGGAAAGGAAACTCGAAGCATGTAGAACTCCTCGCGGCTTACGGAATCATCCCGCATTCGAACATCTTGTTGGCGATCGGCGCCGCGACCTTGGCGATGAAGGCCGCGCGCATCTGCGGATCGGCCTTCAACGCCGCCACCGCCCGCTGCTCCATGACCGCCTTCTCGCCCGTCGGCTTCTCGCTCTTGGCGGTCGCCAGCTGAACGCACGTCGAGTTGGTGTACTTGTCGATGATCTTCTGGGCAAGCATGTCCATCAACGGGTACTGCTGCTGCGGGGCCTGAGCCTGCGCGACACCGACCTGCAGGAGCGCGGGGACGAGGACGAAGAGGGACGCGAATTTCTTCATGGCCGGTTCTCCTTTTTCTGCAATCAAATCACGGGTTCGGTCTGGCTCAAGGGACGGCCGGCATCGTCACCGACCTCAGTTGTTGCGGTTGTAGTTGAAGTTGGAGACCTGGACCTCGAGTTGCTTGGCCGGGACCTGGATGTCGGCGTAGTTCATGTAGTTCAGGCCGGTCGACAGCGTGTTGAACGTCGCGGTCAGCGTGATCGGATCGCCCTGATAGGTCGTCCCCACGAAGATCTTTTGGGTCTTCTTGGACGCGAGATTCGTCCAGATCGTCAGGGAGTCGCCGGGCGAGACGACGCTGCCGCCGCTCATCGCGACGAGACCTTGCGCATCGGGCGCGCCCACGGAGGCCTTCATCATGAAGTCGAAGACGGCCTGGGTGGTGCCCATCGTGTACTGGTCGAGAAGAGTCTTCAGGCCCGACAGGTACTCCTGCATCTCCTTCTTTTTCTTTTCGGCAATCCGCTTTCGCAGGCCGAACCGCGGCATCGACGGTCCGGTGTCGCTGACCAGGCTCTTCTGGTACTGGCCGTTGACCCAGTTGACCATCTGGACACGGGTGTCCTTGACGACCCCGTCTTCGAGCATCTCCGTGCGTTGGTCCCAGGTGTACTGCTGCATCGCCGTGGCGTTGGCCTTGCGCGCGTCGGTCACCTGGGCCGCGACGTCGGCCTTCATCGCGATGTTGGCGGCGTCCTGCGCCGGCGCGGCAACGGCGACCGCGGCGAGGAGGGCGGGAAGCGCGAACCGAAGGCGGGTCGTCTTCATGAAGTTCCCTTCCGTGTTGTCCGGCAGAGGGGTCCGCGGACGGCTCAGCCTATCTCCATTGGGCCGCAGGGGAGACGAACCCACGGGAGTCCTGCACGCGCGGAGGTAGACTTCGCGGGATCTTCATGTTTGAAAAAGAGGAGACGACGATGCTCAGATTTTTCCCCGCTTTCTCGGTTCGACCCGCCCTCGTGGCCGTGACCGCGCTTCTGCTCGTGCAAGGCGGCGCGGCGGCCCAGCAGGCTCCGGCCGGCGGCGGAGGCATGCTCGCGGACGCCCTGAAGGAGAAGCTCGAAGCGGTCAAGACGTCGGCGGCAGCCAACCAGGCGGCGCTGCGCCAGTACATGTGGAGCGAGTCCATCCAGGTCAGTCTCAACGGCGAGGTCAAGACGACCAAGCAGATGAGCTGCCGCTACGGCCCCGACGGCAAGCCCCAGTGCACCCCCGTAGGGCCGCCGCCGCAGCAACAGCAGGAACGGGGCCTCCGCGGGCGGGTCGCCGAGAAAAAGAAGGAAGAGTTTACGGATTACATGCAGCAGGTCAAAGGCCTCATCGGCCTCTACGTGCCGCCGGACTCGGCGCGGATGCAGGCGGCCCACGCCGCCGGAAACGTGTCGTTCTCGCGCCCGGCCGCGGGCGAAGCCGGCCTTGTGTTCCGGAACTATTCGCAGCCGGGAGACTCCATGACCCTCGATTTCGCGATGGCCGTGAAGAAACTTTCGGGGCTCTCCGTCAACACGTATCTGGGCGACCCGTCGAGCCCCGTGACGCTGAACGTTCAGTTCGCGCCCCTTCCGGACGGCACGAACTATCCGGCGCGGGAAGTCGTCAACGCGGCCGCCAAGGGGATCGTGCTGACGGTGACCAACTCGAACTACCAGAAGCTCGCGAACTGAATGAAAAAGGCCCCCACGCCGGGGGCCTTTACCTTGGCTGCGAGACGGGCTTCGAGAGCTTACTTGCCGATCGGCATCGCGAACTGGATGTAAGCCCCCTGTCCCTGCGTCGTGAACTTGCCGCCGAACTGCCAGAAGTAGCGCAGCGTCAGGGCGCCCTGAAGGGTCGTGAACTCCGGGCCGGCGCTGTAGATCCGGCTCTTGTTCAGGCGGGCGAGCAGAGGAGCGTCGACGCCGGTGGTGTCGGTCACCTGGAACTGCGAGTAGCCCACCAGGCCGAACCAGCCGCTGAAGAGACTGTCCTTCGCGCCGTAGGTCGGCCCGATGCCGCCCATGAAGGTGAAGGGGTTGCCCGTCGTCCAGTCCTGGCCCTGTTTCTTGCTGTTGAAGTCGTAGAAGAGCGCGGCCGACCCGGACCACACGCGGTCCTTGTCGAAGTAGGCCGTGACACGCGCGGACACTTCGTTGGACCACATCCCGAGCGACGTGTTGTCCGTCGCTCCCGGCGTGTATTGCCCGGTCGGCGCATAGAACGCGTAGTGAACGGTGATGTCGGCGCCGCCGGGCGAAAGCGGAAGGGGGTCCTTGATGTGCCAGCCGAGCTGGATGGGGACGACGTAGAGCTGGGAGAAGGCGATGCCGGTGGACCCGCCCGCGTCGTTGAGGCGGGGAAACTCGAGGCGCGTGTTCGCGAAGGGGACGGCCACGGTGGCGCCGTAGTCGGCGCCGAGGATCTTGTAGGGCGAAATCCACATGATGAGGGGGCCGAAGATCTCCTGCGTCACCTTCGGGCCGTGGATGGTGTCGCCGCCACCCGTCTTGAGCTCGTTGCCCCAGTCCAGGCCTCCGAACGCGCCGACGTAGAGGCCCGGGGGAGGCTGCGTTCCCGCCATCATCCCGTACATGCCCTTGATGATGAGCTGCTGCGCGCCGGCGGCTTGCGCCAGCACGAAGAAGCAGACGGCGGCGATGACGAGGCGCGGGCGGGACTTCGTGGTCATGCGATCCTCACTTCTCTTACGCGCGAATCAAGAAGGACGACCGGGCCGCACGCCCGGTCGCCTCGACGGGTCAGCCGGGCTACTTGCTCCCCGAGCCCGGCGGGAAGTCCTTGAAGATCGCCTGCATCGCCTGCTGGACCTGGCCGCGGTCCGCGCCGGTACCGGAGACCTGGTCCTGGGCCGTGCCGCGCCAGATCATCTCGTGGGTCTTGGGGTTGACCATGTCCACGATGATCGTTCCGATCGGGATGTTCGTCTGCGTCGCGGTCGCCATCCCGCCGCCCATCCCGCCCCAGCCCCGGTAGCCGAAGCCGCCCATGCTGGTGGCGTTCCACTGCTTCTCCTGGCTGAGCACGACGTGCGAGTAGACGAGGACGTCCGGGTTCGACGTCGCGACCGTCCAGCCCTTGCCGGTCAGGGCCTGGGTGATCCCATCCTCGATCCGCCTCTGTGTGAACGTCTCGGGGTCTTTCGTCCCCTCGGCGACCTGGAAGCTGTGGAACTGCGACCAGTTGACGGTGTGGTCGTAGTCCACCGCCGTGGTCATCGTGGAGCAGGCCAGCGTCAAGGCGCCGGCCACGATTCCAAGGACTGTCGCCGCTTTTCTCATTTCATCTCCTTACGGGTTACTCGACGCGTCACTTCTGTCCGGGTGCCGGCGGGAAGTTCTTGAAGAGCGCCGCGACGGCATCCTGGATCTTGCCCTGGTCTTCGCCGGAGCCCGAGACCTGGTCGCTC
>DATMNJ010000388.1:0-2891 GCA_035569175.1 Thermoanaerobaculia bacterium
GCAGATGCCCGTGCCGATCTCGATGACCGACTGGTGCATCTCCGGTTTGACGCGCTCCTTCAGGACGAGGCGGCCTTCTTCGAGGATTTCCTGCACGTGGGAGCGCAGTTCCCGTGTGTCCGGATCGATGATCTGGAACTCTTCCTCGACGCCGAGGGTGAAGGCGGGTGTTTCCATCCCCGGAGGCCTAGGCCTCGCTACGCGGCCCGGGTGCCGAGGCCCGGGGCGGGGACGCCTTGCGGGTGCGGCCGGACGGGCGCGCGGGCGCGGAGGCGTCGCTGCCCTTGAGGAAGGTCGCCCAGTGGTACGTCGTGATCGGGTCCGGCTCCTGCGCGACCCTCTCGATGAGCCACTTCGCGGCGTGTTCGAGGACCCACTGAAAGTTCTCCGCTCCGACCGAGTGGACGTCGGCGTCGGGGGCCGGGTTCAGGAAATCGATCGCGTAGGGAATGCCGTCGCGGACCGCGAACTCGAGCGTCCCGAAGTCGTAGCCGAGGGCCCCCATGAGCTTGAGGCAGTCGCCGTGGACGCGCTCGTACAGCGCGGGCGGAATCGGCTTCGGGTTCTGGACGTAGCGGTTCGCGTGCGGTTGGCGGGGGTCGTACTGCATGATGTGGACGTATTTGCGGCCGATCGCGTAGCAGCGGAAGTAGTCGTCGAAGACGATCTCTTCCTGCAACGTCATGACGTTCTGGCCCGAATCCTTGTAGGCCGCGAAGAACTCGTCCGGGTTCGCCACGCGGTACACGCTCTTCCATCCGCCGCCGGAGTAGGGCTTGAAGTAGGCCGGGAAGCCGACGTGCTGGAAGATCTCGTCCCAGTCGAGCGGGAAGGTCAGGTTCGACATGGACTCGGCCGTCGTGTCGGGTGGGTGCTGGTTGGAGGGGAGGATGAGGGTCTTCGGCACCGCGACGCCGAGCTTGCCGGCGACGACGTTGTTGAAGAACTTGTCGTCGGCCGACCACCAGAACGGGTTGTTCACGACGATCGTGCCGTCCACGACGGCCTTTTTCAGGATCGCCCGGTAGAACGGCATGTCCTGGCTGATCCGGTCGAGGATGAGGTCGTAGCGCTTCGGGCTCTCGAGGCCGATCCCACCGACGCGGACCGGCTCGGCGACGACGTCGGAGCCGGCGCGGTTGATGTGCTCGACCAGGGCCAGCGGGAAGGAACGTTCCTGACCGAAGAGAATGCCGATGCGTTTCATGGTGGATCCTTTGCTTTTTTTGGTGCGGCGGATGCCGGAGAGCCCGAGATTATCTCACGCGGTCGGCGGGGGTGGGTGACGGGGAAATGGCTGAAGGGGAAGGGCTTACCTGAGCTCGATGCGTCGGGCGTGCGATGTGCCCCTCACCCTGCCCTCTCCCCCGAGCGGGGGAGAGGGCTTTCTCTGCTCCCTCTCCGGCGGGAGGCGCCCCCTACCAGATCTGGCAGAGGTCCTTGCGCACCATCGGGTCGCCGGGCTTGCAGCCGAAGGCCTTCGAAAAAGCGGGCAGCGTCGAGGGCGGTCCGATCGCGCGAAACTGCGACAGGGGGTGCGGGTTGGTGTTCATGAGGAGTTTCGAGAGCTCCGGACGGATGTTGGCCGCCCAGACCCGCGCCCAGGCGAGGAACAGGCGCTGATCGCTCGTCAGGCCGTCGATCGGCGCGGGAGCCGGCTTGCCCACGAGGGTCGACTGGTACGCGCGGTATGCGATCCCGAGGCCGCCGAGGTCGGCGATCGCCTCGCCGAGGACGAGCTTGCCGGTGACGTGCTGGCCCTCGAACACGTACGAGTCGTACTGGTCCTCGACGCACTTGGCGCGCGCCTCGTAGTTCTTGAGGTCTTCCGGGGTCCACCACTCGCGCATGTTGCCCTGCGCGTCGAACTTGCGGCCCTGGTCGTCGAAGCCGTGAGTCATCTCGTGGCCGATGACCGAGCCCATCGCGCCGTAGTTGACGGCATCGTCCGCCTTCGCGTCGAAGAAGGGCGGTTGCAGGATGCCCGCCGGGAACACGATCTCGTTCTTCTGCGGGTTGTAGTAGGCATTGACCGTCGGGGGCGTCATGCCCCACTCGGTCCGGTCCACGGGCTTTCCGACCTTCGTCAGGTCGCGCTTGAACTCGAACTCGTTGGCCCGCTGCAGATTGAGGATGTACGCGCCGCGGTCGATCTTCAGGGCGGAGTAGTCGCGCCACTTGTCGGGGTACCCGATCTTCGGGTCGAAGGCGTCGAGCTTGGCCAGCGCGGCCTTGCGCGTCGCCTCGCCCATCCACGGCAGGGTCGCGAGGTCCTCGCGCAGCGCCGCGATCAGGTTCTTGACCATCGCGTCGGCGCGCGCCTTGGCCTCCGGCGGGAAGTAGTCGCGCACGTAAGCCTTGCCGAGCGCGAAGCCGATCGCGTTGTCGGTCGACGAAACGCAGCGCTTCCAGCGCACCTCGTTTTCGGGCGTGCCCTGGAGGATCTGGCCGTAGAACGCGAAGTCCTCGTCCACGAACTTCTTCGAGAGGCTCGGCGCCGCGGCATGAACGAGGTGCCAGCGCAGGTAGGTCTTCCACACGGGCAGCGCCGTCGCGGTGAGCTCCTTGTTGACCGCCTGGAAGTAGAGGGGCTGGCCGACGTTGACGGCGGTGACGGGCGGGGCGGAGAGGTCCTTCAGGTACGCGGTCCACGAAAATTTCGGGGTGAGAGTGCCGAGCTCCGCGAGGGTCTTGCGGTTGTAGGTCTTGTCCGGATCGCGCTGCTCGACGTTGGTCATCGAGGCTTCGGCCAGGCGCGTCTCGAGCGCCATGACCACCTTCGCGTCCGCGGCGGCCTTCGCGGCATCCTCACCCATGAGGGTGAACATCTTCGTGACGTGCGTGACGTACTGGTCGCGGGTCTTCTTCGAGTCGTCGTCGGTCTTCGTGTA
>DATMNJ010000389.1:0-4120 GCA_035569175.1 Thermoanaerobaculia bacterium
CGCGCCGGTGAGGTCCTCGTGATGGTGACCCCCGGCAGCCAGTACCGCCAGGAGCAGGACTCCGACGGCAATGCGGCGGCGCAGATCCGTACGCGATCTCATGCGGGTTCGAGCTTAGGGGAGCCGTCGAGGAGAGTCAAACGGCGCCCCCCTATTGGATCTTCTTGATCGCCGCCTCGGCCGCCCACCGGATGCGCGGGTGCTCGGCGAGCTTTTTCAGGATGGGCAACGCCGGCACGGCCGCGGGCTTGCCGATCGCGCCGAGCGCCGACGCGCAGGCGCGCAGAACGTGGATCTGCTCGCCCTGCACGGAACAGGCCGCGATCAGCGCGGGCACCGCCGGCGCGGCATCCCGGCCAATCGCGCCGATGGCGTTGCCGGCCATGAGGCGCACGTTCGGATCCGGATCCTTGAGCGCCTTCTCGAGCGCGGGCAGGGCCGGCAGCGCCGCGTCGCCCCGGTCCTTGAGCGCCATCGCCGCGAGGCCCCGCGTGGTGGCGTCGGGATCGGAAAGCGCCGCGGCCAGATCCGCCACGGAGCCGCTCGGAGCCCGCGGCTCTTTCACGTTCGCGGCCGCCGCCCACGCCGCCGACCCCGTCCTGGCGAGAACGATGTTGTCCACGCCCAGGTTGAAGCCGGTGGAGGCCGCATTCTTGCCGATGCACACGTAGGTCAGCGTGTGCGGCCCCTTCGTCAGGTGCGGCCAGCCCACCTGGTACGCCGCGCCGACGTACGTCTCGTAGGCGTAGCCGTCGAACTCCATCTGCGGGCGGACGTCCGCGCCCGGCTCGTGCTCGAGCTGCGGCGACACGGGTGGCTTCCCGTCGAGGAGCACCGTGTAGATGCCGTAATCCGACGCCTGCGCCAGCTCCGTGTAGACCTCGAATTCGCCGTCGGCGGGGACGTCGAAGGGAATCTCGAGCTTGGATCCTTTTCCGGCGGCCTCGAAGAGGATCACGTCCTTCGACCAGAACAGGTCCGGCACCATCGACACCTTGCCGCCCTCCGCCTTGACGGCGTCGATCGCGTTCTCGACCTCGATCTGGAGGGCGTTGCCCTGCGGCAGCCGCGCCGAGCCGTACGGCACCGGCGGCTGGTCCTGCGCGATTCCCTCCTGGTACCAGAAGGCGACGCTGGACATCAGGTCGACGCGCTCGCCGAAGCCCGACTTCACCGTGCCGTCCGCGTTGAAGGTCCAGCCCTTGTGCTCGATCTCGAACTTGAGCGACTTGGAGAACGGGACCGGATCGACCAGGTGCCAGCGGTAGGCGGTCATCCGGGAGCCGAGCCCCGTTCCGTCCGCGACCGTCACGCCGTAGTACGGTCCGTCATCCACGTGCAGCCCCCACGCGTCGTTGAAGTAATCCTCGCTGCCCGTTCCCTCGATGGACGGATACTTCTCGCCGTCTACCCAGAAAAAGTCGTCTCCTTCGCCGAACCAGCCGGCCTCGGCCTGGACGACCGACAGCACGGTCCCGACGTAGTGGCCCTTGCCCTTGACCTTGAGGAACTCGTACGGCTTTCCGTCGGCCGGCGCCGGAAGAGCCTGCCGGTAGCGGGCGTGGAAGTACGGCGTGTTCGCGGGCAGCGACGGCAGCTTCTCCCAGTCGACGTGGAAGTACAGATTCGCGACGCGGCGCCGCCCCTCGTTGGTGATCGTGATCCGGCAGGACTTCTGGAACGGCATCGGCCAGTAGCTGTTGCGGGCGCGGCCCGCGGAGCTGTCGCGCACCATCAGGGACTTGACGCCCCGCTCGAAGCCATGGCCGACGGCGAAGAAGTCGCCGACCGGCGCGTCCACGCTCGGCGTCGCGCTGCCGTCGTAATAGACGCGCAGCCGCAGCAGCCGCGGCCAGCCGTACTCGTTGTCCGCGATCGTGACCCACACGTGGGTCACCACGCCCGGGCCCGTGAGGTCGGCGAGGACGGTCGTCTCGCCCGGGATCGGCCGCTTGCTGTCGTCGTTGGAGTTCCAGTCCGGGTTGTTGGACGACGAACGGTGCGCCGTGAAGTCCTTGGGCTCGAGGAGTCCGTAGGGATCGGGCAGCCCGGGAACCTGCTGCTGGGGCAACGCGGACCGCGCCGCACACAGGACCGCCGCGAGACACACCGCGAAAACGCGCATCCTCATGAGTCCTCCCGTGGGGATATCCTACTGTCCGCATGAAGAAATACGGCGCTCTTCTTTTCCTCGCCTTCGCCCTCACCTCTCTCGCCGCTCCCCTCCTCGCCGAGGATCCGGTCCTCGTCGGTGCCGGGGACATCGCGGACTGCAACGTCCTCTCTCCGGCCGCGAAGACGGCCGTCCTGCTCGACCACATCGAGGGCACGGTATTCACCCTCGGAGACGACGCGTACGAGAGCGGCACCGCCCGCGAGTTCGCCGACTGCTACGGCCCGACCTGGGGGCGCCACAAGGCGCGCACGCGGCCGGTCGTCGGCAACCACGAGTACCGCACGCCGAATGCGAGCGCCTACTACGACTACTTCGGCGCCGCCGCGGGAGACCGGACGAAGGGCTATTACAGCTACGACCTCGGCGCGTGGCACATCCTGGTGGTCAACAGCAACTGCGGCCAGGTCGGCGGGTGCAACGCGGGCTCGCCGCAGGAACAATGGGTGCGGGCCGACGTCGCCGCCCATCCCGCTCCGTGCACGCTGGCCATGTGGCATCACCCGCGCTACTCCTCCGGAGAGCACGGCGACGACCGGACCATGCACGACATCTGGCAGGCTCTCTACGAGGGCGGAGCCGAAGTCGTCCTGTCGGGCCACGACCACGACTACGAGCGCTTCTCGCCGCAGGACGCCGACAGCAAGGCCGATCCGGTCCGCGGAATTCGCCAGTTCGTGGCCGGCACCGGCGGCCGCGACCTCTACAAGTGGGAGCATCGGGACGTGGACAGCGAGGTCAAGAACAATCAGACCTTCGGCGTCCTCAAGCTGACGCTCCACCCCGACGGCTACGACTGGGAGTTCATCCCGGTCGAGGGCGAGAGTTTCCGGGACAGCGGCAGCGCGAAGTGCCATTGAGCTGACAGGCAGTGAGCATCGAGCGGCCGGCAGGCGCTCGAGCACCAAGGAGGTTCCCATGGCCATCGAGGACATCCACGCCAAGGAGATCCGCAAGGTCACACCGAGCGCGAAGGGCTGCGAGGACTGCCTGAAAATCGGGGACCGCTGGGTCCACCTGCGCCTGTGCTTGTCCTGCGGGCACGTCGGCTGCTGCGACTCGTCGAAAAACAAACACGCCCGCGCCCACTTCACGCACGTGAAGCATCCGATCATCCAGTCCTTCGAGCCCGGCGAAGACTGGCGCTGGTGCTACATCGACGAGGCGTACCTCTAGAACGCGTAGGTCAGCCCGGCGGTGGCCGTCCCGCTCGGGTACCAGCTGGGCTTGTAGAAGTAGCAGCCCGCGGGGTCGCAAAAAGCCGGGGCGCCGTACTTGCCGAGATTTCCGTAGCTGTCGTTCGCCCGCGCGTCCACACGGATCGCGAAGTGGCGATCGACGAAAATCTCGAGGCCGAGACCGACGGTACCCGTGAAGTTGGTTCCTCCGAAGGTGGATCCGGTACTCGAGCCTCCCACGCCAAAGATGACGAAGCCGCGCACGCTCCCGCGCCCGAAGTACACGTCGAGATCGGCTTCGTAGTTGTTCATCACGATCGTCCGAATGTACGACGGCACGAGCGTCACGAAGGATTGGTCTGGATGCGCCTGGGTCCAGCTCAGTTCCAGACCCAAGGTCGAGTTGATGTCGTGCCCCACGCGTAGGCCAAAGACGGGCGCGCTCTCGAACTTGACGTTGTCCGTCACCGCTCCGTGAAACACGTAGGGCCGGCTGCCCGTGTACCAGCCCCCGAAGGCGCTGACCTGCCACGGTCCCGCAGTCGCGAACTCCGCCTGCTGAGCCGTCGCGGGCGTCGTGAGCAGCGCCGCTGCCCCGACGACAAGGGCCCAGACGGGGAGGGGTCGAGCGCGCGTCTTGGTGCCGATCGGCATGATTCTCAAGTTGGGCATGTCAGTAGCTGTAGTAGTGGTACGGCGCTCCCGGCCCGTACCACTTCTGGTTCTTCAGGTTGTAGTACGCCCCGACCTGGGTGAACGGGATGCGCAG
>DATMNJ010000390.1:0-4417 GCA_035569175.1 Thermoanaerobaculia bacterium
CACGTCCACCGGAGGTCGTGGGAGAGGGCGAAGAGAGGAAGGAGCTTCTCGGGGACGCCGGAGACCCGGAAGGCTTTTTCCAGAACGGGTGTCAACTCGAGATCTAGTTTAGCAGACGCGACCCGGCCACTAAAGCCAGTAACGTCAACGATCTACCTCCGGTTCCCCGGACGGGCCATCGCTGACCTTCACGGCCAGCTTTTCGCCGAGGGCGAGGAAGCGCTCGACCCAGCGGGCCGCATCCTCGAATCCGGCTTCCGCCTGCCTCCGGCGGCCCGGTAGGAGGCTCTCGAGCAGCCGGTAGTAAGCGTTCTGAACCTTCCAGAAGTCCACCTCGAACGGCAGATGCCCGGCCAGGTCCACGACCGCTTCGAGCTCCTCGAGCCGGGCCAGATCCGTAGGGTTGCCGCGCAGCCCGTCGGCCAGCCGCTCGAAGGTCTGCTCGACCGCCAGCCCCAGACCCTCTTCGTGCAGGGTCACGCCGACGTTGCGGGCCTCCTCGAGGATCGCCGACAGGAGCGCCGGATCCAGAGTCTGCGCTTCGAAGGCATGGCGCAGGCTCGTGTTCAGAGCGAGCTCCGCCGCCATCCGAAACCCGCGCGGCTGCGCGATCCCGTGGCTCGAGAGGAAACGCATAAGAGGCGCGTGCTCCTCGTAGAGGTCCCGGTAGACCGCGTCCGCCGCCCCGAGGACCGAGCGCAGGACGAGACCGAGGATCTGCTCCCGCTCGTCGCGGAAGAGCAGGCGCAGCGTGTAGACGCCCGAGCCGAAGGTGCGGTCCACCGTGCGCAGCGTCTCCGTCAGGTCCGCTTTCCGAAACGGCTCGGTGATCTCGGCGACCAGCTTCTCGTAGCGACTCTTGCCGGGAAACGGGATCGTCCCGCCGGAGAGGTTGTGGTCGCCGAGGTGGAGCACGCCGAAGGCGACGTCCTCCGACTCCAACGTGATCCGCGAGCGGACCGTCGCGCGGCCGAGGAGCAGGCGCGCCCGCCCGCTCGCGACCAGCCGGTAGTCCTTGCGCTCCACACGGTAGCAGTAGACGCGCACCGTGTCGCCATAGTCCGCGAAGAGCGAGCTGACGCCATAGTGCGCGCCCACTCTCTCGAGCGACACCATCGCGGGACGCACGGATTCCTCGTAGATCCGCCGGCCGTCGCCGGCCTCGGGCGCGTTGCTCTTTGCCCGCGCGAGCAGATCGAGGAACGGCTCCTCGAGACCGGGACCAAACAGCTCGCCCGCCAGCTGCAGGACGCGGCCGGCGTACCGGATGATCTGCCGCGCCTCGATCCCGGCGACGTCGTCGAAGAACCACCCGCAGCTGGTGTACATGAGCTGGGCGTGCCGCTGCAGCTCGAGAAGTTTCAGGGCTTCGACCCGCTCGGCTGGCACGAGCTCTCGCCCGGCATGGGCGGCGAGGAAACGGCGCACGGTCTCCGGCGCGCGGTCGAGCACGACGCCCGCGTAGTCCTCCCGCGCCCGCCACGGGTCCGCGAAGAGCACTCCGGCCCTGGCCTCCCACAGCGGCGCGACCGTGTCGCGCAGGAGGTCGAGGGCCTCGCGCAACGGCGCGCGCCACGCCTGGTTCCATCCGGGGTGCATCCCCGACTGGCAGCCGCAGTCGCTCCGCCACCGCTCCACGCCGTGGGCGCAGCTCCAGGACGTGTTCTCGACGATTTGCGCCTCGTGCGTCGGCGGGTGCCTCGCGAGGAACTCCCCGTAGTTCGTCAGCACGGCGAGCTCCCGCGCGGCCAACGTGTGCAGCGCATAGGCCAGGGCCATGTCGCCGTGGCGATGGTGATGGCCGTAGGTCTCGCCGTCGGTCGCCACGTGCACGAGCTGCGGCCGCGCCGCGCCCTCGGTGAAGGCGCCGGCCAGCCGCTCGGCGAACCGTTCACCGGCCGAGAGCAGCCGGTCGAAGGCCACGGCGCGCGAGGCCGGCCCATCGTAGAAGAACACCGCGATGGCCGCGCCCGACGGCAGCGCCACGCGGTACGGCATGCTCGTGTCCACGGCCGTGGGCCGGACGTCCCGCCATTCCGCATCGCCGAGGCCGCGGACGTGGCTCGCCTGGTGCGGAGCGAGGATCGTGAAGGCGATTCCCTCCGCGGCGAGGGCCTCGAGCGAGTCGAGGTCCACGGCCGTCTCGGGCAGCCACATGCCTTCCGGACGGCGGCCGAAGCGGTGGACGAAGTCGCGAACGCCCCAGGCCACCTGCGTGCGGCGATCCCGCGGGCTCGCCAGGGGCAGGATCGTGTGGTTGTAGGGCTGCGCCAGCGCCGAACCGTGGCCGGAAAACCGGCGCGCGCTCTCCTCGTCGGCCGCGAGGATCGCGCGGTAGACCTCGGGCTCCTTTTCCTCCAGCCATGACAACAGCGTCGGGCCGAAGTTGAAGCTCATCGACGCATAGTTGTTGACGATCGCCACGATCCGGTTCTCGCCGTCGAGGATCCGGGCATTGGCGTTGGGCGCGTAGCACTCGGCGGCGATGCGTTCGTTCCAGTCGTGATACGGGTACGCGGAGGGCTGCCCCTCGATCGCCTCGAGCCAGGGATTCTCCCGGGGAGGCTGGTAGAAGTGGCCGTGGATGCAGACGTAGCGGACGTTTGGAGCGGCGCTCGACGCGCCGACGTGAGCGGGGGAATGTCGCGCTTCGGTCATTTACCCTGGAACGACGTCGCCGGCCAGAAGCTTCGGCTCCGCAGCGGCGCTTTCCTCAGTGATTTCGAGCTCGGCGGATTCCTCCGCCGGCTCGAGGAACACGGCTCCGAGCGGCGGCAGCGTCAGCGCGAGGCTGTGTGCGCGTCCATGCGCCGGCACCGGGAGCGCCACCGCGCGGCCGCGGTTGCCCATGCCGCTTCCCCCGTACTCCGCGGCGTCGCTGTTGGCGATCTCCACCCAATCGCCCGGAAAGTCCACGCCGACGAGGTACGCGGACCGCGGCACCGGCGTGAAGTTGAAGGCGGCGACGACCCGCTCGCGCGGGCCCTTCCCGCGGCGCTCGAGAGACACCACGCTGTGGTCGGAGTCGTGGCAATCGATCCACTCGAAGCCCCGGGGGTCGAAGTCGAGGGCGTGGAGGGCGGGACGATCGGCGTAGAGCCGATTCAGGTCGCGCACCCAGAGCTCGATCCCGGCGTGCCGCGGCTGCTGCACGAGGTCCCAGTCGAGGCTCGCGTCGTGGTTCCACTCGCGCCACTGCCCGAACTCGCCGCCCATGAAGAGGAGTTTCTTGCCGGCCTGGGCCCACATGTAGGCGAAGAGGAGACGCAGGTTGGCGAACTGCTGCCACTCGTCGCCCGGCATCTTCGACAGGAGCGAGCGCTTCAAGTGCACGACCTCGTCGTGCGAGAGCGGCAGGAGAAAGTTTTCCGTGTACTGGTACATCCGCCGGAAGGTCAGGTCCGTGTGGTGGAACTTTCGGAACACCGGGTCGAGCGACATGTAATCGAGGGAGTCGTTCATCCAGCCGAGGTCCCACTTCATGTCGAAACCGAGCCCGCCGACGTAGGTCGGCCGCGACACCATCGGCCACGCGGTCGACTCCTCGGCGATCATCAGAACGTTGGGATGCCGCTCGCGGACCTCGTCGTTCATGCGGCGCAGCAGCGAGATCGCCTCGAGGTTCTCCCAGCCGCCGTACTTGTTGGGAATCCACTCGCCCGCCTTGCGCGAATAATCGAGATGGAGCATCGAGGCGACGGCGTCCACGCGCAGCCCGTCGGCGTGGTACAGGTCGATCCAGTACAGGGCCGAGGAGAGCAGGAAGCTGCGCACCTCGCCGCGGCCGTAGTTGAAGATGCAGCTCGACCAGTCCGGGTGGTAGCCCTGCCGCCAGTCGGCGTGCTCGTACAGGTGCGTCCCGTCGAAATACACGAGGCCGTGCTCGTCCGACGGAAAGTGCGAGGGCACCCAGTCGAGGATGACGCCGAGGCCGGCCTGGTGGAGCGTGTCCACGAGGTACATGAAGTCCTGTGGCGTGCCGAAGCGGCTGGTGGGCGCGAAGTACCCCGTGCCCTGGTACCCCCACGACCCGGTGAACGGGTGTTCCATGACGGGGAGCAGCTCGACGTGCGTGAACCCGAGCGAGAGCGCGTGGTGCGCGAGCGCCCCGGCGGCCTCGCGGTACGTCAGCGGCCGGTTGCCCTCCTCGGGCACGCGGCGCCACGACCCGAGGTGCACCTCGTAGATCGAGATCGGAGCCGACGGCCCCTGATTTTCGGCGCGGCCCGCGAGCCACTTCGCGTCGCGCCACCGGTATTCGAGGTCCCACACGACCGAACCGGTGCGGGGCGGGACCTCGTGGCGGACGGCGTACGGGTCGGCCTTGTCCACCCGATAGCCGTTCCATCGCGACACGATGTGGTACTTGTAAATCGCCCCCCGGGCGACCCCGGGCAGGAATCCCTCCCACACGCCC
>DATMNJ010000391.1:0-3280 GCA_035569175.1 Thermoanaerobaculia bacterium
TCGCCGATGCCCGGCAGCTGCGCGAGCTCCTCGGCCGACTTCTCCAGCAGGTCGCCGAGGGTGGCTATTCCCGCCTCGGTCAGCCGCTCGGCCGTCTTCTCGCCGACGCCCGGGATCTCGGCCACGGCGGTCTGCTTGCGGCGCGAGGCCTCGAGCATGCGCGACAGGGCCTGGGCGACCTCGCCCTTGACCTCGCTCTCGCCCTTGATCTCGATCTTCAGGCCGATCAGAGCGGAGGCGAGGCGGACGTTCTGGCCCTTCTTGCCGATCGCCAGCGAGAGCTGGTCGTCCTCGACGACGCAGTCCAGGCTCATCGCTCCGTCCTCGTGGTGGATCGGGGAGACGCGGGTGATCTTGGCCGGGGCCAGGGCGTTCTGGGCGAACGTGATGAGGTCGTCGGAGTACAAGATGACGTCGATCTTCTCGCCATGGAGCTCGCGCATGATCGACTGCACCCGGCTGCCCCGCATGCCGACGCAGGCGCCGACCGGGTCCACGTCCCGCTCGCGCGAACGGACCGCGACTTTCGCCCGCTCCCCCGGTTGGCGGACCGCCCCCTTGATGACGACCGTGCCGTCGTAGATCTCCGGGACTTCCATCTCGAAGAGCCGGATCAAGAGACGCGGATCCGTGCGCGAGAGCACGAGCTGCGGACCCTTGGGATTCTTGTGCACGTCGTAGAGGATGGCGCGGATGCGCTCGCCTTGTCCGTAACGCTCGGCGCGCGACTGCTGGTCGCGGGGAATGATCGCCTCGGTCTTGCCGAGATCCACGACCATGTCGCCGCGCTCGAAGCGCTTGACGGTTCCGTTCATCAGCTCGCCCAGTTTCGGAAAGAACTCGTTGTAGACGTTGTCCCGCTCCGCCTCGCGAACCTTCTGGTAGAGCACCTGCTTGGCGGTCTGCGCCGCGATGCGGCCGAGGCCGACCGTCTCGCGATAGATGCGGACCTCGTCGCCCAGCAGCACGTCGGGCACCTCGGTCGCCGGTTCGCCCTCGGCGCCCGGCCGGAGCACCCGCAGCTCGCCCTTGGTGCCTTTGTCGGCCACCAGGGTCTTTGCCTCGTCGAGGAGGATCTGCGGCGGCGGCTCCTCGGACTCGGTGTCGAGCTCGGTCACGACGGTGCGCGGCGAATAGACGGTCATCACCCCGGTCTGCCGGTCGATCAGCGTCACCATTGCCTTGTCGTGGTAGTACTTTCGCGCGGCCGAGGACATGGCTTCCTCGAGCGCTCCGAACATCTTCTCCGCGTCGATGTCCTTTTCGCGCGAAACCTGTCGGATGACCGACGGATCGATAATCATGGACCCGCTCTCCTATCGCCCCCGCTCCGGCCACTCGAAGTCGAGCCGGGCGAGTCGAATATCGCCGAAACGGACATTATAGATTCTGCGTTCCGACTCATCAACGACGGTCAGGACGTCTCCGTCGACCTTCTCGAGCAAACCGCCGAAATTGCGAGCCGGGGAGATTGCCGGAGGCTTCAGGCCCGGGCGCTCCAGCGGCCGTGGGACGACGGGCTCGTCGGTCTTCACCCGAATGCGGCGTCCGACGAAGCGCTCGGCGTCCGCGACCGAGTAGAGCTTGCGGTCGAGGCCGGCCGAGGAGACCTCCAGGGTGTAACGGTGCGTGATCTCGTCGGAGGCATCGAGGACCGCCGAAACGTCGCGCGAAACGCCCTCGCAGTCCTCGACCGTCACGGCACCGCCGTCCTGTCGCTCGAGGACCACCCGGAGCACGGTGAAGCGTCCGGCGCCCGCTGACTCGATGGCGAGCAGCCGGCACCCCTTCTCCTCCGCGATGGCCCCGATTTCGAGGGTCGTTTTTTCACCCAAAGGCGTTTTCATCGAACAAAAAAGCGGGCACGAGCCCGCAATCCGCGAAACAGGGGGTTTATATCAGATGGGCGGTAGGGGGGGCCAGTTGGGGCCGGGCCGAGGCCAGTCCGTAAATTTGGTGCGAAATTGGGTGGGCGCGAGGCTCGAGCCGGACGCCGATCGGCGGGCCTCCTCGGCTCGTCCTCCGCGCTCTCGGGACGCCCCTCCAAATCTGTCGCGTGGATGGGGCAGGCCGCCACGAAGGACGAATCCGACGAGCAACGACGGAATCCGGAGGGATCGTCCGCCGCGGACTGCTGCTCGGGTCCAGGGCCGGAGTCTACAATCGAGAGAATCCCGGCGCGGGTGCCGGTGTTATGGGTTTTTGGGCGTCCAGGACGCCGTAGGGAGAGTTTTGCGTGTCAGACCCCGAAGAACAAGACCTGCCCTTCCAGCGTAGCTCGATCGGAGCCATCGGCGCGCGGAAGCGGTGGAGGCTCTTCGGCGGGTCGAAGGACGAAGAGGAGATCTCGGTTTCGGCGGCCTCCGTGGCCGACGATGGTCCGCCGGTGCACAGCATGCTCGGCGATCTGGCCGCCGAGGACGACGAGGGAGCCCTCGCGGCGTCCGTCCCGGAGGACGGTCCGCCCGTGCACAGCATGCTCGGCGATCTGGCGGCCATGGGCGCCGGAGACGACGCGCCGTTCCTGTCCGAGCCGGATGACGGCCCGCCCGTGCACAGCATGCTGGGAGATCTCGCGGCCCAGAGCGGACCCGCCCCGGAGCAGGAGCCGGCCGCCCGGTCGATGCTCTCGCTCGGGACTCCCACCGTCCGCCGGGGAGCGGGCGAAGAGCCCATCGGGCCGCTGACGCAGCACAGCACGATCGCCGAGATTGGCGGCCTCGAGGAACATACGACGAGCCCGTTTCCGATCGAGCGCGGCGTTCTCATCTCGCTCGTCTTTCACGTGGCCCTCCTCCTGTTTCTCCTGTTCGTGCCCACGCGGATCCCGGCCGGATCCAAGGGCGACCTCTTCGCGATGATGCAGCCGGAGCCGAGGGACGAAACCCCGATCCCGGTGATCCTGGACGCCCCTGGGCCCGCCCGGCCGAACCCCAAACGGGCGCCGCTGTCGGACGCCGACCGGCGCGCCGGAGGGGGCGACAAGTCGCGGCCGAAGGCGGACACGCCCTACGTCCCGCCGTCGTCCGGCGTGGCCGGCCTGGCGCCCGGGCCGAAAGCGCCGCGGGTTCCGGGCAGCCGGGCTCCCTCGCGGCCGGGAGCGCAGTCGCAGGCCGAGCAGCGCGCCGCGGCCGAGCAGAAGGCCGGAGAGAAGTCGGACCAGAAGCCCTCGGAATTTCCGACCGAGGCCCGCCCGCAAGGGGACGGCCCGCGCGAGATCGGCAAGCTCGCAGGCTTGAACCGCGTGATCCAGGAGGCGGCCCGCGGCGCCGTCTCGGGC
>DATMNJ010000392.1:0-4822 GCA_035569175.1 Thermoanaerobaculia bacterium
CGCGGTCTCGGGCGCGGCGCCCGGGCCCTTCGCAAGCGGGTATCTGCGCGGGGGCAAGGCGGGCACCGCGATGGTGACGCCGCGCAAGGACCCGGATGGATCCTGGAAGGTCGGCGTGCAGGTGGGCGGAGATCTCCCCGAGGTCGTCGAGCGTTTCCCGGTGAAGCAGGCCTTCGTCGAGGGCTGGCGCCGCGTCGAGACCGACTTCAGAATGACGCTCTCGATCCTCGGCCGCCTCTTCCGCGGGCACGCGAGCATGAAGTCCATGTCCGGTCCGCTGGACATCGCCAAGTTTTCGGGCGAGGCCGCCCGAACGGGCGCCGTGCCCCTCGTGGCGCTGATGGCCGCGATCTCGCTGCAGCTCGGCATCTTCAACCTCCTGCCGATTCCGGTGCTCGACGGCGGCCACCTCTTCCTGCTCGGCGTCGAGAGCGTCGTGCGGCGCGACTTCTCGCTGCGCGTCAAAGAGCGCATCCTGCAGGTCGGGTTCGTGATGATCCTCGCCCTGCTCGCGGTCGTGCTCTACAACGATCTGGCGAAGAACCTGCCGACGAGCTGGTGGCCCTTTTGATCGGGCGGTTCTAGCCTTCGGGAAACGGCCCCGCCGCAGCGCGCCGCGGCACGGACGTCGCGACCGGCGGGCAGGTCGATCCTCGGGCCCCAGCGCTCGCGAATAGAATCGGGCCAGGAATGGTCCCCTGACGACGTCCCTGCTCGGGCTGTGGCTGACCTACGCCGCCGCAGCGGCGACCGCCGTATGGCTCGCGCGGCGGTACGCGGGCGATGTGCCCATCCGCGTCGGCGTTCTTCTGGCCCTCCTGCCGCTCGTGTTCACGGGCAAGGCGATGCTTCTCGGACGCCTGTACGGGCCCGCGGATCTGTACGCGACGGCGGAACCCTGGAAGCGAACGACGGCCGAAGGGGTCGCGGCATCGCCGAATCCGATCCTCTCGGATCTGGCGTTCGCCAACCTTCCGTGGCGGGCCGCCGTGCGGGAGGCCCTCGTCAACGGGCGGGCTCCGCTGTGGAACCGGTTCGTGCTCGGGGGAAACCCCCTGCTCGGCGCGGCCCAGGCCGGTGTCTTTCATCCTTCCACGTGGCTCGGGATCTGGCTGCCGCTGTCGTTGTCCTGGACGTTCTCGTGCTCCTTCACACTGTTTCTCGCGGTGCTTGCGGGGTTTCTCTTCTTCCGCGACTTCGGGCTCGGCGTCCACGCGGCGCTCGTGGGCGCGGTCGGTTGGGGCTTCTCGACTTACGTCGTGTTCTGGGACGGCTGGAGCGTCGGGCCGTCGACGGCGACGTTCCCGCTGCTCCTGCTCGGCCTGCGTCGGCTCGCGCGCGCGCCGGCCGGCGGCGGGGTGGGGCTGACGGCGTTCGCCCTGTGCCTGTCGCTCTTCGGCGGTCACCCGGAGTCCTTCTTCCATTGCGTCGCGGCGGGCGGCGTCTACTTCGCCTGGGAGCTCGCCGCGGCGGGGCGGCGTGCCGCGGCGCGCGCGATCGGCAGCGCGCTGGTGGCCGGCGGCCTCGCGGTTCTGCTTACCGGGCCGCAGCTCTTTCCCCTCCTCGAGGTCATTCCGCGTTCGGCCGAATATCGGGTGCGCCGCGCGGCGCTGTCTGCCGGCACGGCCCGCCAGTCGGTGCCGGTGGCCGCCGCGGCCGCGCGCCTCCTGCCGGACGTGCTTCCGTTTGCCCACGGCATCTACGGAAAGAGCGCCGTCGACGCGCAACGCCGGGACGGCTCGGGCATGCCGCTCGGCTACGCGGGGGCGGTGCTCTTCCCGCTGGCGGCCCTTGCCTTCGTGGGCCGGCCCCGCGTGCGAGGCCGGGCGATCTTTCTCACTTTCTTTCTCGTCGGCGTCGCGTACGGCGCGAGCGCTCCGGTGCTGCTCGACCTGACCGCGCGTCTTCCCGGGTTCGCTCTCGCGCTGAACTATCGCCTGGTGTTTCTCTCGGGACTCGGCCTCGCGGGCCTCGCGGCGCTCGGGGCTCAGTCCATTTTCGAGGCCGCAGGCCCCCGGAGGCTCGCCGTCGGCTCCGCGGCGGTGGCGGGCGCGCTCCTCGTGGCCTTCGCCGCGGCCCGGCCCGTCTTTGCCGCCCGCGGTCTCGAGGCCGGCTTCCTCCGGCGGGGGCTTCTCTTCGAGATCGTTCCCGTGATCCTCCTCCTCCTGGCCGCGGTGGGAGCGCGGCGGCGGCCGGGCGCCGTCGTCGATGCCGCGATCGTGTGGCTCGCGCTGCAGCGGTTTCTCGAGATGGGCGGCACGTATCCCACGCTGCCGCCCGGGGCGTTCCCTCCGCGGCTCCCGACGCTCGCGGCGCTGCCGCTCGGGAGTGATCCGTCGCGCATCACGGCGTTGGCCGACGGGTTTCGACCGAACGCTTCGGCTCTCTACGGGATCGAGGACGTGCGGGGGTACGAGTCGCTCGTCCTCGACCGTTTCGCGGACACCTTTCCCCTGTGGTCGCGGGCACAGACCGCGTCCTTCAATCGCGTCGACGATCTCGCGCGGCCCTTCCTCTCCTTCTTGAACGTGCGGTATGCGATCGGAGCGCCGGATGCCGCGGCGCCGGCGGGTTGGCTCGAACAGGCGCGCGGGCCGGAGCTGGCGATCTTCACGAACTCCGGGGCGCTCCCGCGGGCATTCGTGCCCCGCCGGCTGGCGCAGGCGCCCGACCCGGTCGCGGCCATGGCGTCCGTCGCCGACTTCGCGGAGACGGCCTTCGTGGCCGGCGCCGGCGGGCCGGATGCGGAGAACGGCGCTGCGACGCTCGTGGTTCGCGAGGTTGGGCCGGACCTCGTCGTCGCGGCCTCGGCGACCTCCTGCGCGTTGGTCGCGACGTCGCTGCCGGCCTGGCCGGGGTGGACCGTGGAGGCGGACGGGCGCCCGGTGACGGTCGAAACGGTGAATCACGCGTTCGTGGGGTTCCGCGTCGAGACCGGGGAACATGTGGTTCGCCTTCGGTACCGGCCGCAGTCGTGGACGCTCGGGATCGCGGCCTTCTTCGTCGGCCTGGCCGCGGCAGCGGCCCTCGGGGCCTCGTCGCTTCGTTCGCGTCGGCCTCCGGCTCCGACGCCGGCCGGTCGGGATTCGTAGAAGAGGAGATGACCCACCTCGCGGCGACGGCGCTTTCGGTCGTGCTTGCGGCCGCCGGTGTCTATGCGCTCTGCCGCCACCTTTCGTGCGCACGGTTGCCGGCGCTGTTCGGCGCGGCGGCGTGGGCGTTCTCGGAGGCGCTCCTCGCGCCCGGCGCCGGGGCGCCTCCGCTCGCGCACGCGGCATCCTCGGTCCTCGTGCCCTTCGCGGTGGCCGGCGTGTTTTCGCGGGAGCGCCGGCGCTGGCCGTTTCTCGCGCTCGCCCTGGTCTGCATCACCCTGCGCTGGAGGCTCGGCCCTGCGGAGGGCGCCGGGGCCGCGGCGCTGGAGGCCCTCGTCCTCGCAGTCCTCGCCGGGCTCGGAGCGCAGCGCCTCTGGGACGGCGAGGGGGGCGCAGCCTTCGTCATCGGCGCGGCCGCCGCGTTGGTCGCCGCTGTGCGCGGATCGGACGCTGGCGGGGCGGTCGTGCTGGTCGAAGCCCTGCCGGCGGCGGCGGCGCTCGCGCTCGTTGCGGTGATGTCGCGCGAGACGCGGGCGCGCAAGGGACTCGTGGCGCTCGTCGCGCTCTTTGCCATGCAGCGGGCGCTCGAGATCGGAGTGGACGCGGCGGCCGGTGCCGCACGGCACTCGGTCGCTACGGCGGCGAAGACGCTGCCGCGTCCCTGACGCCGGTGGCCGTCGCCAGGGCGAAGAGCAGCGGAATCGGGGCAAGGATGCGGGCGGCAGACCACGTGATCCACTGCGACGGGTCTGCCACGAGGTGGAAATACGTAAAGACCACGAAGGCGAGGATCGCCGCCGCGGTTCCGAGCGGCAGAATCGCCCGCGGCCCGAGGCGGCCCGTCGCGAGAAGGCACATCAGGGGCACCGCGTAGGGCAGCGCGCGGCCGGTCGAGAAGATCACCCGCGGAATTCCTGTTGCGATGGATGGCCAATGCTCCGCGTGGAGCGCCAAGAGGGGACCGTACTCCGAGTAGGCGCCAAAGAGGTGGCGCGTCGCGCCGAAGGCGAACCAGGCGCCGAGAGCCGCCGCGGTCGGGAGGACCAGCCGGGCGGCGCTGCGAACCGTCTCGCGTGGTTCCGCACGGCGCAGGATCAGGAAGAGCGCCGCGGCGGCCAGGGCAAACGGGAGGCCCTCGACTTTCGCAGCCGCGGCGCCCGCCAGAAGCAGGCCCGCGAGGATCTGCACGGCCGCGTCGGTTGCGTCTTTGCGCATGAGGAGCGCCATGGCCAGCGATTCGAAGAGGTAGAGCGGCATGTCCCCGGTGCCGGCGATGTTGGCGCGGATGCCGATGACGGTCACGGACGCGACGGCGAGTGCCGCGGCCGCGGCGGCGGCTGGCCGGGCGGCCGCGCCGCGCAGGACGCCGGGCA
Organism: Thermoanaerobaculia bacterium; assembly: GCA_035569175.1. GTDB lineage: Bacteria > Acidobacteriota > Thermoanaerobaculia > UBA5066 > Gp7-AA6 > DAHUXD01. The sequence goes on from DATMNJ010000392.1 coordinate 4,466, forward strand.
GAGCCACGGCCAACGCGGCGAGGAGCAGGGGGAAGGTCAGCGTCGCCGAGGTCCACGAAAAGCGGCCGGCCGCGATCGTCGCCAGAGCGTCGAGACCCGCGACGAGCGGCGGATAGTAGGCGTGCATGTAGCCGTGGAACGGTTCGGCGAGGAATGCGAAGTCCACGCCGCGGGCGATTGCGAACTGCTGCGCCTTGGGCCCCCAGAAATAGAAGAGGTCCACCGAGCTCGCCGCGCCGGCGAGGGTCGCGACGAGCGCGGCGAGGACACAGACGGCGGAAAGGCCGGCCGCGCCGCGGCCCGCCGGCCCGAGGGGCGCGGTCGCGGGCGCCACGGCCTCGCCGCCCGCGAGCGCGG
>DATMNJ010000393.1:0-15801 GCA_035569175.1 Thermoanaerobaculia bacterium
AGATCCGCGACGCGACGCGCCGCCTCGCCGTCGGCTTGACGGTGCGGGGCCTCGTCAACATCCAGTTCGCAATCCAGCACGGCAAGCTCTACGTGCTCGAGGTCAACCCGCGCGCCTCCCGCACCGTCCCCTTCGTCTCGAAGGCGATCGGCGTTCCCATGGCGCGGGCGGCCGCGCTGCTGGCGGCCGGCCGCAGCCTGGCGTCTCTCGGGCTGCCCCCCGAGCGCGATCCGGTGGACTTCTTCATCAAGGCCCCGGTCTTCCCGTTCCGGAAATTTCCAGGCGAAGACGTCCTGCTCGGCCCGGAGATGAAGTCCACCGGCGAGGTCATGGGCGTGTCGCCCCGCTTCGGCGACGCCTTCGCCAAGGCCTGCGAGGCGGTGGGCACGCGGCTGCCGTTGTCGGGGCGAGCGTTCCTCACGGTCAACCCGTACGACAAGGCGGCGCTCGTCCCGATCGGCCGCGAGCTCGCCGACCTCGGGTTCACCCTCTGCGCGACCCGGGGCACGCGCGAGGCGCTCGAAGAGGCCGGCCTGGAGGCCGAGGCCGTATACAAGGTCAACGAGGGCAGCCCCAACGCCGTAGACCGGATGGAGGCTGGCGAGATTCAGCTCGTGATCAACACGCCGCTCGGCAAGGCCTCGCGCTTCGACGAGGCCGCGATCCGGGCCGCCGCGCTGCGACTTTCGATCCCGTGTCTGACCACGCTCTCGGCGGCGACGGCTGCGGTCGAGGGCATCCGCTCGCGGCAGGAGGAGTCGACCGGCGTGGCGTCGCTCCAGGAGTACCACCGGGGATGAGGCCGTTGCCGCGGTCCCGGGCGTGAACGAGGCCCCGGCCCGGCGCCCCGGCGGACTCGTTCGCCTCCTGGGTCTTCTCGCGACGGCCGCCGGCTTCTTCGCGATCTTCTCGATCGGGTTTCCGCCCGCCTCGCGCGATCGGCTGCCCGTGCTCGCGCTTGCGGGCGGCCTCGCCCTGGTCGCAGCGTGGGATCGGGGCAGGGGCCTCTGCCTCTTCGCGTTTCTCTTCCCGCTGGTGGGTCTCGGGGACCGGCTCGCGGGCGGCGCCGACGCGATCGCCTGGCCGGTCCTCCTCTTCCTCGGCCTCGCCGCAGGCTGGTCGTTTCGGTTCCTGTACGACTTCGAAAGCGCGCCGGACCCGTCGCGAGCCGACCGTTTCCTCGGCGCGCTGCTGGCGCTCTGGGGCATGGCGGCGGCGCTCGGCGTGGTGCGGGCGAGGACCCTCTGGGCATTGCTCCGGGGTTTGCGCCTGCGCGCGGTCAACGTGAACGGCCTTCCGGACACCGCGGCCATACGGATCGGCGTGCTCTCTTTCGCGGCCCTGGCGGTCGGGGCGGCCTTTTTCTTCCTCCTGCGGCGGGCGGGCCGGGCGGATCGCGAACGGGCGCTGCTCTTCGCCCTCGGCGGCACCGCGGCGTCCGCGGCGGTTGCCGTCGCGGAACGGCTCGGCTTGATCGCGACCGAGACGAGCTCGTTCTGGCGCAGGACCGGAAGGGTCTCGGGCGGAGCCCTCGATCCCAACGCCCTCGGCATTCTCTGCGCGTGCGCCGCGGTGGTCGCGGCGGCGCTGGCCGCGTCGGCGACCGGTCGGCGTCGGGTGGCGGCCGCTCTGGCGCTCCCGGTTCTCGCGGCCGGTCTGGCGCTGTCGGGCTCGCGCAGCGGCCTTGCGCTCGCGGCCCTCGGCCTGACGGGCCTGCTCCTGGCGCGCGCCCTTTCGCCGCGGCTGCGCCTCGCCGTGGTCGTCGTGGCCGCGGCGTTGGTCCTGGGCCTCGCGGCTTCGCGCTTCGGCGGATCCCACGGCAGTGCGGGCGCGCGCGTCCTCGAGATCTTCGACCCGCGGATCCCGATCGAGTTTCGCGTGTCGACGCGGACCGTCCTGTGGCGCAGCGCGGCGCGACTCTTCGAGCACCATCCGCTCGAGGGAGCCGGCCTCGGAGCGTTCACGTGGCAACTTCCGAACGTTCTCGCCGAAGAAGGCCGGTCCCTGAAAATGAGCGACAACCCGGGCAGCGCGTACCTCCAGGCGCTTGCCGAGACGGGGGTGCTGGGCTTCGCCCTCACCCTGGCCTTCGTGCTCGTCGTGGCCCGCGAGGCCTGGGCCGCCTTGCGCGATCCGTCGGGCTCGGCTCTGCGCGCCGGAGCGGGCGCCGCGACCCTCGGCTTCCTGGCAGCTCTCGTGTCGGGATCTCACTGGTTCGCGCCGGACGCGGCGCTGTTCTTCTTCCTCCTCACGGCCGTGGCGGCGCCGACCGCGTCCCCCGGCGGCGCCGCATGGCCGGCGCGAGTCCGCGGGCTCGCGCTCGGCGCGTATGCCGCGGCCGCGCTGTGGTCCATGCTCGCGACGCTCGACGCCCGGGAAGCCTTTCGCTATCGGCGTGAGATCGGTTTTCACGCGGAGGAGGTTGGCGCCGGAGGCCTGTTTCGCTGGACGCAGCGCCGTTTCGCGATTCGCCTCGAGCCCGGAGACGACGCGCGCATGGCGCTCGCCCACTTCACGCCCGAGGGCCGCAACGTGGTCCTGACCGCGGATGCCGACGGCCGCACCGTCCTGTCGCGCACCCTCGAGCCGGGGCAGGCCGTCGCCCTGCGGCTCTCGGCCGGGCCGGCGGCGCGCGTCTTCCGATTCACCCTCTCGCGCTCGTTCGTCCCGCGGCGGCTCGGAACCTCTTCCGACGGCCGGGAGCTCGGCGTCACCGCCGTGTTCGGGGCCGGAAGGTAGCCTCGGGTGGAATTCCAGTTCCACCCGGCGTCGCGGCAGGGCGCGGTGCGCACCTTCGTCTTCGGGGACCGGGGCGCAAGCGCGGTCCTGGCGGCGGCCGGGCTCTCGGCGCTCCTGGCCGTATCGCTGTGGATCACGGTGCCGACGGTTGCCCGACGCATCGTGCGAGCCGAGGGCTCGGCGTCGATCGCACAGGCGTCCGCCAGCTTGCTCGCGGGCCGCCAGGAGCTCGAGGCCCGCGCCCTTGGAATGCGGGAGCGGGCTCTGGATGGAGGCGATCTCGTCAGCCGGATCGCGTTTCTCTACGGCGTCCCGACGGCCGGGTGGCCGAGGAGCCTGAATCCGGAGGCCGGAGTCCTCGCAGCGACGGACCCGGAGGCGGTGACGCAAGGGATGCGGCGCTACGTCGCTGGCCTCGAACGGGCCCTCGACCTGGTGGCCGAGCACGAACGGACCGACCCGGCCCTGCCCGCGCAGACGCCCTCGCGCCTGCCGCTGTCGACGGACTTCGTCGAGCCGGCCTCGCGCTTCGGTCCGCGCGTTTCGCCCTGGACGGGGAGCGAGGAGTTCTTCGCGGGAGTCGACCTCGCGGCGCCGGTGGGTTCCCCGGCCGTGGCGCCGGCCGACGGCGTCGTCGTCTTTGCCGGACGAATCCTGCCGGCCGTGAATTCGAGGCTCTGGCGCTTCGGGAACCTCGTGGTCGTGTCGCACGGCCCCGCCGGCGTGACCGTGTACGGTCATCTCGGAAAGATCGAGGTCCGCCGCGGCGAACGGGTGCGCCGCGGGGCCCGGCTGGGAACCGTGGGATCGAGCGGATGGACGATGTTCCCCGCCCTCCACTACGAATACTGGCGCCTCGGAGAGGACGGCCTCGCCCCGACCGACCCCCGCTTCGCGATGCTCGACCTGCGGCTGCCGGCGCACGACGTGTCGCTCGAAAAGATGCTGGCCACCTCGGCCCCGGATTCGGTCGAGGCTCCGCCGGGCAGTTAGGCCCGCGCCCCTTTCTTGGAGGAGGGGTGTCCCTTCCCGTCCCGCGGGGTTATCCTTCGAGAGGGTGACCGAGACCTTCGACGTGGCGGCGATCGCCTACGCGCGCTGGAAGAGGGCCGTGGACCTGCTGGTCCGCGAGGTGGTCCACCGCCGCGAGGCCAAGGAGCGCGAGGAGGAGAGGGCGCGCGCCGAGCGGCGAGTCCGGAACCTGCGCCGCATCGTACGCCGGGCTCTCTCGGAGTACAGCAGGATCCAGATCAGCCGGCAGTAGCCGCGCGTTCGGTCCCTTCAGCGTCGCGCTGTGAGGCGCGGATCGAACGAGAAGGCCTCGGGCGCGGCGACGCGAACTTTCCGAAACTCGGGATGGTCCGGGTTGAGCAGGACGTTGCGCTCCCGCGGGACGACGGCAGAGGGCACGGAAAGAACCGCCGTTTCGCGCTGCTCGAGCCAGTCGGACCCGAACTTTGCGAGCGCCTCCGGAGCCGGGTAGCGGCGCCAGTCTCGGGGCAGCGCCTCCTCGCCGAGGCGCCGAATGCGGACGGAGTCGGGGATCTCGGCCGCGATGGCCACGAGATCGGCCGGAAGCAGCGCCGGATCGCAATGGACGAGCAACTCGAGGGCAGCCAGCGAAAGGCTCTCCGAGGCGTAGACGACGGCGCCGCCACGGCGGTTCCAGCGGCCGCCGGCCAGCCGCGCCCCCTCGCCGTCGAAGGACGCGTGGCGGCGTTTGCAGAGGCGCCAGATCTTCACGGTGGACGGTCTAGGCGTAGACGCCATGGGCGAGGCGGCGCAGGACGGCGTCCACCTGCTCCGCGCCGAGGTCGGTATCCAGCTGCGACAGGGGCGTCGCGCCGCCGAGCGCCCGGTTGGCCGCGTGCAGCCAGGCCGCGGCGTTCGCCCGGGATCCAAGGACGTCCTCGGCGAGGGTCGCGATGCGGCCCAGGCGAAACAGGCGGTCGGATTCTTCCGCCGAGAGCCGGCGATCCTTTTTCCGGCGGGCGAGGGTGCGCGCCGGAATTCGCAGGATCGAGGCGACCGCGGGCCCGTCGATCGCGTAACCCGAGGCGACGGCCGAGAGCGACGCGAAGGGGAGGCCTTCCCTCAGGATCTCGCGCAGCTGCCCGAAGGTTCTCGCCGGGACGAGGCGGGCGCCGCCCAGCGTCCGAACGATGTCGGTGAGGTCACTCATGGCGCCTCCTGCCATATGGCAAGTATCATTATGCCATATGGCGGAGAGCGGAAGGGCCGCCGTTTCCGTCATGAGCGAGCATGGCGCGGCCCTCGGGACAGATGAGGTCCGCCCGGCGGGCCTCTTACCCGGGGTAGCGCCGGACGCGGGAACGGTGGGCCGAGAGCCGCGCCGTCACGTCCTCGAGGCGGTCGCCGCCGGTGAGCTCGAGCAGGGCGTCGGCCAGCACGAAGGCGAGCATCGTCTCGGCGATGACGCCGCAGGCCGGGACCGCGGTGACGTCGCTGCGCTCGTATGCGGAACGGGCGGCCTGGCCCGTCTCGAGATCCACCGAATCGAGGCCTCGGGCCAGCGTCGAGATCGGCTTCATGAACACGACGGCGAGGATGTCCTCTCCGTTCGTCACGCCCGCCTCGAGTCCTCCGGCGCGGTTGGTGCGGCGGCGCAGGGTGCCGTCCGCGCCTTTCTCGATCTCGTCGTGGGCCACGGAGCCGAAGCCGCGGGAGGCCTCGACGGCGGAGCCGAACTCGATCGCCTTCACGGCCGGGACCGAAAGGAGGGCCTGGCCGATGCGCCCGTCGAGCTTGCGGTCCCAGGAGGCGAACGAGCCGAGCCCGGCCGGGACGCCCCGGGCACCGACGAGGATCGAGCCGCCGAGCGTCTCGCCGCGGGACTTGGCCTCGTCGACGGCCGCGACCATCGCGCCTTCGAGGCTCGCGTCGAGCGCGCGAAGGGGCGATTCCTCGCGGACCCGCTCGAGCGACGCATAGGCGCGGGGGGTGCGCGTGTCGCAGACGGCGCCGAGCGAGAGGACGCCGCTCGCGACGGTGATGCCGCACTCGCGCAGAAGCAGCTTGCACACCGCGCCGGCCGCCACGCGCGCCACCGACTCGCGCGCGGAGGCCCGCTCGAGCACGTCGCGCAGGTCGCGTGTGCCGAACTTCATGCCACCCGCCAGGTCCGCGTGTCCCGGCCGGGGCCGCGTCAGGCGCCTGGCCGTCGCGTCCGCGGGGTCGACTGCGAGCGGCCCCATGACCGACTCCCAGTTCGCGAAGTCGGAGTTGAGGATGCCGATGGCGATCGGAGAGCCGAGCGTACGGCCGCCCCGCACACCGCCCTCGAAGAGCGCGGCGTCCTTCTCGATCTTCATCCTTCCGCCGCGCCCGTAGCCGTGCTGCCGGCGTGCGAGGTCCGCGGCGACGAAGGCCGGATCGATCGCGAGGCCGGCCGGCATGCCCTCGAGGATCGCGGTCAGCCGCGGCCCGTGGGACTCACCGGCGGTCGTCAGGCGAAGGGGCACCGGGAGAGTCTACCGTCGCTTCCGCTCGCTGCGCTCGCTCCCGCTCCCGCGTCCGTCGCTCCCGCTCGCTGCGCTCGCTCCCGCTCCCGCGGCGCACGCCTCCTCCCTCCCTTCGGTCGGGAGACTTCGTGCGCCGCGAACGGTTGTCGCGGTGCCGCGGGACGAGCCGGACTCTCCCGAGGCCATCCAGAGGGCCGAAGGCGCCAGGCGCCGTGGTCGTGATCGATGACCGTCCGACGCTGCTGCGCCTCGGGATGAGGGGCGGGAGCTGGTGGGGTGCTTAGGGATGCCGGGGTATGAGGGAGATCCTTGGGCGCGGATGCGCCTTGGGGTGACGAGGCTTGGTACGCGCTCGTCAATTGGTCACGAGCTCGGAGAGAGTGTTCGGCGCGGCGAGGGAGGCGTAGGACTCCTCGGGCGTGGGCGCCGCCGGACCGGAGGCGCGTTCGTGGGCGAGGCCGGCGCAGAACGAGAAGATCGCCGCGGCCGCGGCCGCCGCGAACCAGCGCAGGCGCCGGCGCGACGCGCGATCGTGTGCGATGCCGGCAACCACCCTGCCGACGAACCGGTCGTCGACGGGGGCCGGCGTTTCCCGCAGGGGCAGGCCCTTCCACGCCCCGGCGATGCGGGCATCGGTGCGACAGTCGGGGCAGACGAAGAGATGGCTCTCGTCGTACCGGCGGGCGAAACACTCTCTGCGGCTCATGGACGTTCCTCCTCGAAACGGGCTCGGATTCTTCGGCGCGCCCGGTGCACCCGGACGCGAACGGCGGTGACGCTCAATTCGAAGCGCTCGGCGATGACCCGGTCGGGCACGCCCTCGACTTCCCGCGCGATCATGATCTCGCGGTCCAGGCGCGGCAGGGCAGCGAGGGCCGCCCGGAGCAGGTCGCGATCCTCGTGGCGCGCTTCCTCGTCTCCCGGCGCCGCCTGGGCATCCGGAAGGGGGGACTCGGGCCGGCGCCGGCGGACGAGATCGATCGCGCAGCGAATGGCGATCGCCCGCACCCACGCGCGAAAGTTGGACTGGGGGCGGAACCGGTCCAGCGCGCGGAAGGCCTTCACGAAGGCGTCCTGCGCGGCGTCCTCGGCGAGGCTCGTGTCGCCCGTGATGCGCCGGGCGGCGGCGAGCGCGGTGGGCGTGGCGCTCACGACGAGCGCGGTGATGGCCTCCTGGTCGCCGCGCAACGCCCGCCGGATGAGGGCGTCCTCCTCCGTGGCGACCGGTTCGGCGAGGCCCTCCGCCGAAGCGACGAGCAGCCGGAGCGTCAGTTCTCGCCCCTCAGGAAGGTTCCGAGGGAATCGAGTGCCTCGTCGCCCCGCTGGCCCATCTTGTTGTGGAACGCGACGAACTTCTCCTGCTGCGCCGGCGTCAGGATCGGCCAGATCTCCGACCGCACCCTCACGATCAGGAGCGCGCCGTCGCCGTGAACCGCCCCGACCTGGGCGGCGAGGCCGCGGATGGTCGCTTCGTCGGCGGTCGTGCTGATGACCGCGTCGTGGAGCGCGCGCCGGGCGATCATGCCGGCCTTGACCTGCGCCAGGATCTCGTCGGCGTGCGCCTTCAAGACCCCGCGGATCTGGCCGCGCTGGGCGTCGGTCAGGTCGAGCTCGCTGGCGATGTGGTCGAACATCTTCGCCGCCCGAGGGCCGTGCGTGAAGCTCTGGCCCTGGCCCATCTGGCGGCCGAAGATCCGGCCGGCAAAGAGGCCCGAGAAGGCCAGCGCCGCGACCGCTGCGGCAATGAGAACGGAACGGCGAATCTGCTGGATACTCATGGAAATCTCCCTTTTCACCCTCTTTAACGCTCGCCGAGGCTTAAAGATTACCCCTTCCGGGGACGGTTAGACTGGGCCCGTGGACCGCAAATACGTCCTCAAGACGCCCGTCCGGCTCAAGAGCTACCGGGTGGACTACGACCGGGAGTTGAACGACGAGCAGCGGGAGGTCGTTCTTGCCGGCGGCGGGGCGCTCCTGGTCATCGCCGGAGCGGGTTCGGGGAAGACCCGGACGCTGGTGTACCGGGTGTCGCGCCTGATCGAGTCGGGGCACGACCCCTCGCGGATCCTGCTGCTGACCTTCACCAACAAGGCCGCGCGCGAAATGCTGCGCCGGGTGGAGACGCTGTTGGCAGTGGACACGCGGCGCCTGATGGGAGGAACGTTCCACTCGGTGGGCAACCGGCTGCTGCGGCGGTTCGGGAGCCGGGTCGGCCTCGGCGCCAACTTCTCCATCCTCGACCCCGAGGACGCGCGCGAGATCCTCGAGGCGGCGACCTCGGACCGCAACATCCCGACGCTCGAGAAGCGGTTCCCGAAAGGCGACGTGCTGCTCGACCTCTACTCGTACACGGTCAACACCGGCCGCCCCTTCCCGGAGGTCCTCGCCGAGCATGCGCCGCACTTCGCTGAGCTCGAGGCGGAAATCGTTTCGGTCTTCCAGCGCTACCGGGAGCGCAAGCGCCTGGCCAACGCCTGCGACTACGACGACCTGCTGCTCCAGTGGCGGCGGCTGCTCGACGAGTCGCCCGAGGTCGCCGCGCAGCTCAACGCCTCGTACGACCACATCCTGGTGGACGAGTACCAGGACACGAATCGGCTCCAGGGCGGCATCGTGGACGCGATGGCGCGCGTCAAGAAGAACGTGACCGTCGTGGGCGACGACGCCCAGGCCATCTACTCTTTTCGCGGCGCCTCGTTCGAGAACATCCTCGGCTTCCCGCAGCGGTATCCCGACGCGAAGACCTTTCGCCTGACGCGCAACTACCGCTCGACGCCCGAGATCCTCGCCCTGGCCAACGCCTCGATCGCGCACAATGCGAAGCAGTTTCCCAAGGAGCTCGCGGCCTCGCGCGACGCGGGCCCGCTGCCGGCCGTCGTCGCGCTGCCGGACATCCCCGACCAGGCGCGGTTCGTCGCCCAGCGCCTGCTCGAGTGGCACGACGAGGGCGAGAAGCTCCAGGACCTCGCCGTGCTCTACCGCGCGCACTACCAGGCGCTCGAGCTGCAGATCGAGCTGGTGCGCCGCGGCATCCCGTACGAGATCCGTTCCGGCACGCGCTTCTTCGAGCAGCGGCACGTCAAGGACGTGCTCGCCTTCCTGCGCATTCTCGTCAACCCCAAGGACGAGCTCTCCTGGAAGCGGGCCCTGAAGATCTTTCCGCGCGTGGGCGAACGCTCGGCTTCCGCGGTGTGGGAGGCGATCGGGAGCCATCCGGATCCGCTGGCCGCGTTCCGCGCCCTCGACGCCCGGAGCGGCGCCTTCGGGCGCGGCGGCGAAGCGGCTCTCAAGCCGTTCCGGGCGCTCCTGTCCCGCCTCGACGGGCCGTCGGCCCAGTCGTCGCCGTCCGAGGCCATTCGCTCGGTGGTCGAAGACGTCTACCGGGACTTCGCGCGCGCCAAGTTCCCCAACGGGGACGCCCGGCTCGACGACCTCGAGCAGTTCGCCCAGTTCGCGCAGACGTACGACTCGCTTCCGACTTTCCTCGAAGAGGTCGCGCTCTTCAACGAGCTCTCGGGAGAGGACGTCGTGCCCGGAGAGCCAGACGACGACAAGGTCGTCCTCTCCTCGATCCACCAGGCCAAGGGCCTCGAGTGGAGCCGGGTGATCGTGATGGGCCTGTCGGAGGGACGTTTTCCCAACTACCGCGCCTCGGCGACCGAGGAAGGCCTCGAGGAGGAACGGCGGCTGTTCTACGTCGCCGTGACCCGCGCGAAGAACGAGATCGCGCTGGTCTACCCGATGCTGGCGCGCGACCGGTACGGGGTGGACGTCATCCTCGAGCCGTCCCGCTTTCTGGCGGAGCTTCCGGACGGCGTCTTCGAGCGCTGGACGATCGAGCGCGAGCCTACCCCCGAGGGGGCCGAGGCTCCGGCGGCGGACGAGACGGTCAACTGAGCGGCGCAATCGCCCGAAGCGCGGTAAAATGAGGTGGGCATGAAGGCCCGATGAGGTTGCGATGAAGGACGACGTGTACTCCGCGATCTGTCGAGAGGCGCTCGAATCGCGCCAGCGGGACATGACCGCCTTCGTGGACAACGGCATGGCCGGCATGTCGAGCCGGCTCGAGAAGACGCTGCTGCGTCTGCCGTCCGGCTACTTCCTGCTCGGGCTCGGTCCCTACAACGCAGGGCTCGTGAAACTCGACTTCGACGAATTGCTGCTGGGGCGCGAGGTGCCCGAGTACATCGGCGTCGGGATGCCCGTCACGGGCTTCCGCGTCTCCTCGCCCGATGCGTTCCTGAACACCGAGGTCTCGCGCCTTCACGCCAAGGTGATCCGCAACATGGCGGGCGAGGCGCCCGCCTATCGTCTCGTGGACATGCGGTCGACCTGCGGCACCTACCTCAACGGCGATGCGATCCCCGCTCCCGACGACCTCGGCGGCGTCTCCGAGGAGGACTGCGCACGTCCCCTGCGATCGGGTGATTTCTTTTCGCTCGGGCCGTCGGCCGTCAACCTCTTCCTGTTCTTCCAGAAGTAGGCGGCCGGCGCGCGTCGCGCCTCTGGCCCTATTGGCCGACCGGCACGCTGGTCGCCCGCGCCAGCACCTCTTCGCCGAGGTCGAACGCCGAGGGCATGATCGCGAGCATGCCGGACGCGTCCCAGATTCCCATCGTGCGCAGGGGCGGCCGGTAGACGTGCAGGGAGACGGCGCGCGCGCTCGTCGGCGCAAGGCGGTGGAGGACCGTCGGGCCGATGTCCGAGAGGTCGCCCTCGGGCCGGGCGCGGTTGTCGACGAGCTCGGGCCGGTCGCCGGGCGTCGTGAAGCGCTCCTCGGCCAGGGTGCCGGACACGACGACCATTCCGCCCATGACGCCGCGGTGGTCGTGGATCGGCGTCACCTGCCCGCTCGACCACGCGATGAGCATGACCTCCCAGTCCTCCCAGAGCAGGATCGGGTGGCGCATGTAGCGCTGGGTCGAAAACTGGATCCGATCGAAGTAACGCTCCATCTCGAGAGCGACCTTCTGGCACAGAAGTCCGGGCGTGATCCGCTCCGGCTTGATGGCCGCTTCCCTGATGATGTCCTTACAGTTCTCGGCAAAGTTCATTTCTGGTGAATTCTACGGCCATCCTTGGGGAATTGGGAGAGCCTCTTGGGCCCTCGGGATGACATTAGGGAGGTACGCTTTCTGCGGCGCTGCGACGACAGTTCGCGGCGCGAATAGTCTCCCGACCGAAGGGAGGGAGGAGGTTCGCGCCGCGGTCGCCGGAGTGCCGCGAGGGGGTCAGGCGAACGGTCGAGCCCCTTTGGGCGAGCCGTTCGCCGGCGCGCCCCAAGAGGGGCGCGGACCCCCTCGCGGCGCGCAGGCGACGTGTTAATGTCCCCGCCGCATGAAAATTGCGGTCGTCCCGGGCGACGGGATCGGCGTCGACGTCACGGCGGAAGCCGTCAAGGTGCTCGAGCGCGTGGCCGCCCGGCGCGGAATCCGGTTCGAGCCGGTGTTCTTTCCCTGGAGCGCGGATCACTACCTGAAGACCGGGGTGACCATCCCCCCGGGCGGCTTCGACGACCTGTCCCGCAACTACGACGCCATCTTCATGGGCGCCTTCGGCGACCCCCGCGTCCCGGACATGAAGCATGCGGCCGACATTCTCCTCGGTGCCCGCTTCCAGCTCGACCTCTACGTGAATTACCGGCCCGTCCGGTGCCTCGACGACCGCCTCTGTCCGCTCAAGGGGTTCGGCGCCGCCGACGTGGACTTCGTGGTCTTCCGCGAAAACACCGAGGGCTCCTACGTGGGCTCGGGCGGCCACCTCAAGAAGGGCACCCCGGACGAGGTCGCGACACAGGAGGACATCTCGACGCGCAAGGGCGTCGAGCGTATCGTCCGGTACGCCTTCGAGTTCGCGAAAGCACGCGGGCGCAAGCGGGTCGTCATGTCCGACAAGTCGAACGCGATGCGCTTCGTCGGGGACCTCTGGCAGCGGACGTTTTTCGAGGCCGCGAAGGAGTTCCCGGGCATCGAGGCCTCGCACCTCTACGTCGACGCGATGTGCATGCAGATGGTGAAGGATCCACGCCAGTTCGAAGTGATCGTGACGAACAACATGTTCGGAGACATCGCGACGGACCTGGGGGCGGCCCTCCAGGGAGGGCTCGGCATGGCGGCCTCCGGCAACCTGCACCCCGGCCGGACCTCGATGTTCGAGCCCGTCCACGGCTCGGCGCCCAAGTACGCCGGGACCGGGAAGGCCAATCCCTTCGGCGCCATCCTCACGGCCGGGCTCCTGCTCGACCACCTCGGGCACGGGGCCGAAGCGGCCGCCGTGGAGGCCGCCGTGGCGGCCTGCGTCAAGGAGGGAGCGGCGACGTCGGACGTCGGCGGCTCCCTGTCCACCTCCGCCTCCGGCGACGCCGTCTGCGACCGCCTTCGGCTCTAAAGCGGGCGCTTTTTTTCGCGCCGCCCCTGCTACAATTCGGCCTCAAGGAGAACACGTCAGATGGGTAATGTTGCGCGCAGACTCTTCCCGCTCGCTTCCGCCGCTCTCTTCGTCTTCGCCGTCTCCACCGCTCTCGCCTCGGACACGAAGTTCATCAATTCCGACGACGCCAAGGAAAGAGACGAGCCGCAGAAGTTCCTGCCCGACTACGACAAGCTCGTCAAGGGCAAGGACTCCGACTGGGTGTATTTCCCCGACGGTGCCCTGAAGAACTACAAGACCGTCCTCGTCAAGGAGTTCCAGAACAACGGCAAGGGCCGCGAGGCCAAGGAAGCCGCGTCCTACGGCAAGGAGTACATGGAGCAGTGGATGCAGAAGCAGGGGTTCGACGTCGTCGAAAAGGGCCCTGCGGACATCACCATCGAGGGCAACGTGTTCAACGCGTGGGAGCCGAGCGGCGCGGCCCGGGTCTGGGGCGGCTGGGCGGCCAATCCGGGAGTGGGCCTGGAGCTGCTGATCAAGAACAAGAGCGGCGCCGTCGTCGGGGAGATGCGCCAGAAGGCCAAGGGCTCGACGATCCACGACGCGGTCGAGAACGGCCTCGAGGACTGCGCCAAGTCCATCGCGCACGGACGTTAGCCCCGGGGCGAAATCGGTCTAAACTATTGTCTCCAAGAGACTTGACGTCACGATGGGGGTGCCGGACGCCGGCGCCCGCCCCCGCCGTGGTACCGTTTGCCCTCTCAAGGAGTACAGCCGATTTCTGAGCCTAGCCATGCGGTTGCCCTGCCCGAAAGCGGGCTGACCGCCCTCTTCGGGATCGCCGACGAGAACCTGCGCGCCATCGAGGACGCCTTCCGCGTCCGCCTCCAGTCCCGGGGAAGCGAGATCTCGGTGATCGGGGAGGGGGAGTCGGAAGACGCGGCCCGGCGGCTGCTCACGGGGCTCTCGGACCTGCTGGCCGGGGGTTACCCCCTCCAGAAGAGCGACATCGCCACCGCGATCCGAGTGGTCAAGGAAGACCCGACGGCCTCGCTGGTCGAGTTCTTCACGGACAGCCCGTTCGGGCCGACGCTGAAGACCGTCGTCACGGTCCGAAACCTGAAGCAGCGCATCTACGCCCAGACGATCGACCGCCACGATCTGGTTTTCGCCATCGGGCCGGCCGGAACCGGCAAGACCTACCTGGCGGTGGCGATGGCCGCCGCGGCCCTGATCGAGAAGAAGGTCAAGCGGATCGTGCTCGCTCGGCCCGCGGTCGAGGCGGGCGAGAAACTCGGCTTCCTGCCGGGGGACCTCGTCGAGAAGGTCAACCCGTACCTGCGGCCGCTCTACGACGCGCTCTACGACATCCTCGGCTACGAGAAGACGGCCAAGCTGCTCGAACGCGGCATCATCGAGGTCGCGCCGATCGCCTTCATGCGCGGCCGAACGCTCAACGACGCCTTCATCATCCTCGACGAAGCGCAGAACACCACGTCGGAGCAGATGAAGATGTTTCTGACCCGCATCGGCTTCGGCTCGAAGGCCGTGGTCACAGGCGACATCACCCAGATCGACCTGCCCCACGGCAAGACGTCGGGCCTGCGGGAGGCGCAGCAGGTCCTGTCGAAGATCTCCGCGATCCGCTTCGTGCTCTTCGACGAGCGCGACGTGGTGCGCCACACTCTCGTGCAGTCCATCATCACGGCGTACGAGGCCCTCGATCGCGAGCGCGAAGCCGCCGCGGCGATGGTCGCCGGCGGTGGACGGGGGGTCGCCGGGCCCTCCGGACCGCTCCAGCCCGGGCGCTGAGGCGTCGCCGATGTCCGACGAGGCGCCCTCCGGGCGCAAGACGATCGATTTTCAGCGGCCTCCGGCCCCCCCGAAGAAGGGGGACGACCGGCCGCCCTCGCTGAGGGCCCGTCCCCTCGCGTGGGCCGCGGCGTACGTCGTCGTCACGACGCTCTGCTTCGCGCCGACGCTCTCGTTCCGCGACGGCCCCGTGGCGCCCGGCCAGGTCGCCGCGCACGACATCGTCGCGCCGCGCGACCTCATCGTTCCCGACCCCGACGCGACGGCCCGCCGCCGAGCGGAAGCCGCGGCGGAGGTCCTGCCGGTGTACGACTTCGACGGGGAGGCGCCCGCCCGGTTCGAATCCCAGCTGCGCGAGTCGTTCGACCGCGCCCGGACGAGCTTCGCGAAGATCCGCCCGAAGGGTCGGGTCACGCCCGAGCTCGCCGACGCCTTCGCGCTGCCGATCGGCGACGAGGCGCTCGCGGCGCTCGCCCGCCAGGGGTTCTCGCAGGAGCTCGAGGACCGCTTCGCGATCATCGGCCTGGACCTCTACCGGGGCGGCGTCGTGGATCACCGCGACCTGACGCCCGAGGCGCGCAGCCGCGGCATCACCGCGCGCGAGACGGCGTCGGGCCGCGAGTCGAAGCGGCGCGAGAGCGGGGCGGTCGAGTACGGCAACGAGACCCGGACGGCCGTGTCCTCGCGCCTGGCCGAGAGCCCCTTCACGCTCCGGGAGCGAGCCGAGGTCGCGGCGTTCCTGGCGGCCACGCTGCGGCCGAGCCTCGTCTACAACGCCGCTCAGACGGCCGATCGCCGCGCCAGCGCCGCCCGGGGGGTCGAAAGCGTCTTCACCCGGATCCCGCGGGGGAAGGTCATCGCCCGCCGCGGCGACGAGATCACGGCTCGCACCGCCCAGTGGATCGCGGCCGTGCGCGCCTCCGCGTCGGACCCGTCGTCGTGGGTCAAGGTCACCGGAATCCTGATCCTCCAGATCCTCGCCGCGGCCGCGTTCTGGCTGGACGCCCGGCGGCAGCGACGCCGCAAGCGCGAGCGTTCGACCGGCGTCGTCTACGGCTCGGTGCTCGCCACGGGAATCGTCTTCGCCATCATCACGCGCGCGGCCTTCGCGCTGGCGCAGGCGCTCTCGCCGAGCCTCGAGGGAGCGTCGGGCGCGGTCAACTACGCGATCCCCTTCGCGGCCGGTCCGATCGTCGTCAGCCTGGTCGCGGGTATGGGTCCGGCGCTGCTCGTCGCCCTCGTGTTCTCGATCGGGGCCGGCGTGCTGATGGGACTCTCGTTTCCGTTTG
Organism: Thermoanaerobaculia bacterium; assembly: GCA_035569175.1. Lineage (GTDB taxonomy): Bacteria > Acidobacteriota > Thermoanaerobaculia > UBA5066 > Gp7-AA6 > DAHUXD01. Next base: position 15,692 of record DATMNJ010000393.1, read on the forward strand.
CGCTCTTCGCGGTGGTGGGCTCGCTCGCCGGGATCTACGGCCTCGGAAAGGTCGGGGCACGCAGCGTGCTGCTGGCGATGGGGGGGATCGTCGCGGCCGGAAACCTCGTC
>DATMNJ010000394.1:0-5162 GCA_035569175.1 Thermoanaerobaculia bacterium
GTCGCGGCGCTGCGCCGCGAACGTGTTGAGGACCCGGGCGAGCGCGCCCGCACGCCCCGTCGCCTGCGCCAGGCCCGGAGCGGCCACCATCGTCTGGCGTCCCCAGTCCGCGAGCCACGGGAACCCGGCGAGCACCGTCGCCCGCCGGTGATCCGCCTCGGCCAGGAAGCACTCCGCGCGGCGGTCCATCTCGTCGAAGACCGGGTCCTGCGTCCGCGCGAAGGCCTGGCGCCTCACGCGCTCCCCGTCGAGGAAGTGCTCGGGATCGGCCGCGACCTCGTCGAGCGAGAAGAGCGCGAACGCCTTCGCGTCCGGCCGCAGCACCCACTCCCACTCGAGCGGGCTCCAGAGGTCCTCCTCGGCGTCGTACCCGCGCTCGGCCTCCTCGGCATAGGAGAAGTGGCGGTACCAGACCGGGTCGACGCGCGTGGACGCGAAGATGCCGCGCAGGAAGAGCCGCGGCAGGTACGGCAGGGGCCGGACCGAGGAGACCTCGCCGCGGGCCTCCGTCGTCGCGTCCCAGTCTGGGGTCTCGCTCTGGAGGCGATGGGAGCCGCGCAGGGCGAGCAGCGGCCGGACGCGCAGGGTGATCTCGGAGGCGCCGCGGTTGACGTAACGCACGATCGTGAGCGACCGCTCGCGCACGAGACACAGCGACCGCTCGAGCGTGAACGCGGGGGTCTCGTGTCTCCAGGTCGGAAACGGCTCGAGCCGGAACCGGGAAAGGCTCTTCACGCCGTTCGGATGAACCGCTTCCCGGTAGGCCTGCGTCGAAATCCCTTCCGTGACTCCGCCGGCGGTGACGAACTCGTCGCAACCCGACACCATCATCCACCGCCGGCGCGGCGGAGGAAGAGCGGGTATGTACCACCCGTGGTAGCGGCGAGTCCGCATGCCGCCGACCGTGCCGCAGGCGAAGCCGCCGAGGCCGTCGGTCTCGAGCCACTCGAGCCCGGAGGCCCTGCCCTCGAGGTCGGCGGCGGACCACTCGAGCGGCTTGCGAGCGCCGCGGGACTGGATGGGTGCGTTGCGATCGGACAAAGGCGTGCGAAACCTCGGGGGGATTCTCTCTCAAATGGGCCGCGGGAACGAATCGCCGGCCTTCACTCTGCCTTAAGGCGGTTCGGAGCGGCCGGGATCGCCGTAATAAGATCGGGCTCGGTCAGGAGGTCCTTGAGCGCCGTGAACAAAAACCTCGACGAGCTCTGCGTAGACACGCTCCGCACGTTGTCCATCGACGCGGTCCAGAAGGCGAACTCCGGCCATCCGGGCCTGCCTCTCGGGGCCGCCCCGATGGCTTACGTTCTGTGGCAGCGCCACCTGCGCCACAACCCGCGCGATCCCCACTGGCCCGACCGGGACCGGTTCGTGCTCTCGGCCGGCCACGGCTGCATGTTGCTCTACAGCCTGCTACACGTGACCGGCTACGACCTGACCCTCGACGACCTCAAGGCGTTTCGGCAGTGGGGCAGCCGGACCCCGGGGCATCCGGAAACGCACCTGACGCCGGGCGTCGAGGCGACGACCGGCCCGCTCGGCCAGGGTACGGCCAATGCCGTCGGCATGGCGATCGCGGAGCGCTTCCTGGCCGCGCGATACAACCGTCCCGGGCACGAGATCGTCAACCACCGCACGTTCGCGCTCGTCGGCGACGGCGACCTGATGGAGGGCATCTCGTCGGAGGCGGGCTCGCTCGCCGGGCACCTGAAGCTCGGCAAGCTCACGTACCTGTACGACGACAACAAGGTTTCGCTCGACGGACCGACCTCCCACTCGTTCACCGAGGACGTCCTGCGCCGCTACGAAGCCTACGGCTGGCAGGTCCTGCGGGTCGAGAACGGGAACACGGACCTCGCCTCGATCGACGCGGCGATCCGCGCGGCCGTCTCGCAGGACCAGAAGCCGACCATCATCGCGATCCGGACGACGATCGGGTACGGGTCGCCGCACAAGGCCGGGACCTCGGCGGCCCACGGCAGTCCACTCGGCGTCGAAGAGGTCGCGCTGACGAAGAAGGCCCTCGGCTGGGAGTGGACCGAGGCGTTCTACGAGCCGCCCGAGGCTCTGAAGAATTTCCGCACCGCCCTGGAGCGCGGCACGAAGCTCGAGGAGGACTGGGACCGGCGCTTCGCGGCCTGGGCCGCGGCGAATCCAGACCTCGCCGAGGAGTGGCGCACGGCCCGCAAGGGAGCGTTGCCCGCCGGATGGGACGCCGCGCTTCCGACGTGGAAAGTCGGAGACTCCCTGGCCACCCGCGTGGCCGGCGGCAAGGCCCTCAACGCCATCGCTCCGAAGGTGCCGTGGCTGCTCGGCGGAGACGCCGATCTCGCCGAGTCCACCAAGACGAGGCTCGAGGAGGCGGGAGACTTCGACGGCCAGACGGGTCAAGGCAACAACATCCACTATGGCGTGCGCGAGCACGCGATGGCCGCCATCGCCAACGGCATGGCGTACCACGGGGGCGTGCGGCCGTTCGTGGCCACCTTCTTCTGCTTCTCCGACTACATGCGCCCCGCGATCCGCCTCGCGGCCCTCAACAAGCTCTCGACGATCTTCGTCTGGACGCACGACTCGATCGGCCTCGGCGAGGACGGCCCGACGCACCAGGCGGTCGAGCACCTGATGTCGCTGCGGGCCATGCCGGACTTCGCCGTCATCCGGCCCGGCGACGCCGTCGAGACGGTGCAGGCGTGGCGGGCCATCCTGGAGCACCGCGACGGCGCCACCGGCATCGTCCTCTGCCGCCAGAACATTCCCGTGCTCGACCGTTCGACCGCGCGGGGGGACGCGTCCCGCGGCGGCTACGTGCTCGCCGAAGCGTCGGGCGGCGCCCCGAAGGTCATCGTCCTCGCGACGGGGTCGGAGCTCCACGTGGCCGTGGAGGGCCGCAAGAGGCTCGAAGCAGCGGGAGTGCCGACCCGCGTGGTCTCGATGCCCTGCTGGGAGTTCTTCGAGAATCAGCCGCACGCCTACCGCGAGGACGTGCTGCCAGCCTCGGTGCGCGCGCGCGTCTCGATCGAAGCGGGCGTGACGTTCGGCTGGCGGAAGTATGTCGGAGACGACGGGGGCTCGATCGGCGTGGACCGGTACGGAGCCTCCGCCCCGGGCGAGGTCGTCCTGCGCGAGTACGGCATCACGGCCGACCACGTCGTCGCGTTCGCCCACGGCCTGCTCCGGAAGAGGGGGGCCGCGTGAGCGGGAACGCGCTCGCGGCGCTCGCGGCACTCGGCCAGAGCGTCTGGTACGACGACGCGATGAGGGTGGCCTGAATCTCCAACCCGACGGCGCGGCGGCGCGCTGCCGGCAGGCTGCCGCACGGCTGGAGGCCGAACGGGCGGTCGAGCGCATCTGGGCCGGCGACGGCTCGTTCTGGCGGCCCGAGGCTCTCGCCCGCAAGCTCATCGAGGGCTCGCTCGGCTGGTTGACGTTGCCCGAGCGCATGGAGGAGGCGGTGCCCGACCTCCAGCGGCTCGCGGCGGAGATTCGAAACGAGGCGGACCGCGTCGTCGTCGTCGGAGCGGGCGGCGCGACCCTTGCGCCATGGGTCTTCGCCGGGGCCTTCGCGCCGGTCGCCGGATTTCCGCGGCTCTCCGTGCTCGATTCGACGGAGCCCTCGGCCGTCGCCGCGGCGGTTGCCGAGATCGACCCGGTTCGGACGATCTTCGTCGTTTCGTCGCGCTCCGGCGCCACGCTCGAGACGAATCTGCTCTTCGATCTGCTGTTCGAGCACGCCGCCCGAGACCTCGGCGAGGCGGCCGGGAGGCGCTTCCTGGTCGTCACGGAGTCTGGCTCGGCGCTCGCGACCGCGGCCGGCAAGCGGCAGGCGCGCACGGTCTTCCCGGCCGACGCGCGGACGCCCGCGGACTTCGCCGCGCTCTCTCACTTCGGTCTCCTGCCGGCGGCCCTTGCGGGCATCGACGTGGGAGAACTGCTCGGCCGCGCTCGCCGCATGGCCGAGGCCTGCCGCGCACCCGGGTCCGCCAATCCGGGGCTCTTGCTCGGGGCGGCGCTCGGCGCGGAAGCCCTCGCGGGCAGAGACAAGCTGACGCTGTCGTTCGGCCCGCCGGTCACCCGCTTCGGGTCCTGGATCGAGGCCCTCGTTGCCGCCGCGACCGGAAAGGACGCCAAGGGCATCGTCCCCGTGGACGGTGAGCCGATCGGGACTCCCGAGGTCTATGGCTCCGACCGTCTTTTTGCCCAAGGCGACACGGCGGGCAGCGAGGAGACGGCCGCGGGCCATCGCCTCGCGACGCTCGTCGAGCACGGTCATCCGCTCGCGGGCTTCGTCCTCCACGACGCCCTCGATCTCGGGGCGGAGATCTTTCGTTGGGAGTTCGCGGCGGTGGTGGCGGCCAGGATTCTCGAGGTCAACCCGTTCGACGAGCCTGACCTGGGCGACGCCCGGGACCGCGCGAGCCGGATCCTGGCCGGAGGGGCCCCGGAACCGTCGGTGGCGGCGGCCGAGGGCCCCGCGGCCTTCGAAGGCCTGCTCGCTGCCATCCGGCCGGGCGACTACCTCGCGATCACGGCGTTCCTGCCCGAGCGCCCTCCAATCTCGGCCGCGCTCGAGGCTCTGCGTCTGGCGGTCCGCAAGAGCAAGCGCGTCGCGACGACCGTCGGCTTCGGCCCGCGGTTCCAGCACGTGGCCGGGCAGCTCCACAAGGGCGGGGGCGACAACGGCGTCTTCCTCCAGTTGACCTCCGAGCCCGCGACCGCGGTTCCCATCCCCGGGCGGCCGTGGGGTTTCGAGAAGGTCTTCGCGGCCCAGGCGGACGGCGACCTCGAGGCATTGCTCGCCCTGGGGCGCCGCGCCGCGCGGGTTCGTCTCGCGCCGGACCTGGAGCGGGGGATCGCGGATTTGACGGCGGCCGTCGGCCGCGAGAGGTCGGCATGACCACGACGGCCCCCAACACCGCCCTCCGGCGCGAGGAGGAGATCCGCCCCCCGGCGACCCTCGTCATTTTCGGCGCGTCCGGCGACCTCACGCGAAGGCTGCTCGCCCCGGCGATCGCTCATTTGAACCGCGACGGAGCGTTGTCGCCCGACTTCGCGATCGTCGGCATCGGGCGCTCGCCCTACTCCGACGCGGATTTCCGCGCCCACCTGGAGGGCGGAGCCCGGGAGTTCACGCCCTCCAACCAGGGGCGGCCCGGCGACCTGCC
>DATMNJ010000395.1:0-2405 GCA_035569175.1 Thermoanaerobaculia bacterium
GCATCCCCCTTTTCCCCGATGGGCACGAGGACGTCGAACGAGATGACCTGGTCCTTCGACACGCCTTTGAGGCACCGTTCGAGCGCCTTGCGCAGCCAGGAGTCGAGGCTCGAGTTGAGCGCCGACTCGTAGCGCCGGCCCGCCGGCGTCTTCTCGTTCGACTCGGCGATCTCGCGGGCCACCGTGGGGCTCGTTTTCTTCTGCTCCTCGGCCGGTGCCCGGGCGGTCCCGAGCAGGACGAGGAGCCCGACGACGACGAGGAGCCTGCGGCGCCGCACGGCAGAAGCTTACATCGGGCGCGGGCGGCCCGGGTCCGGCCTCCGGCGACGAAGCGCTAGTACGGCATCTCGTCGTCGTCGAGCCCGAGCATGTGGCCGACCTCGTGGACGACCGTGTCGCGGATCTCGCGAACGGCCTCGCCCCGCGTCTCGCAGACGCGGAGGATCGGGCCTCGGAAAATGGCGATCTGCGCCGGCAGGCTCGCGACCATGGACCCCCGGTCGAAGAACGGCGCGCCACGAAAGATCCCGAAGATCTCCTCCTCCTCGGGCGTGTCGGACTCTTCGTAGTCCTCGACGGACGGCTCCTCCTCGACGGCCACGATCACGTTCTCCAGGTACTTGCGGAACGGCGCGGGCACCGAGGCCAGGGCCTCCTCGATGCAGGCCTCGAACTCGGCCTCGGAAATGCGGCTCGACGAGACCACTTCCTCACCCCGACCCTCTCCCGGCGGGAGAAGGCGGAGGAAACAGGCGGTCGAAGCTCGCCGTCGTCAGGGCGGCGACCTCATCGAGGCCGACCCCCTTCACCTCGGCGAGCTTCTTTGCCGTCTCGACCACGAAGGCCGGCTCGCAGGGCTCGCCCCGGTGGGGCACGGGCGCGAGAAACGGCGTGTCGGTCTCGACGAGCATGCGCTCGAGGGGCAGACCGGCCGCGGCGGCCCGGATGTTCTCGGCCGCGCGGAACGTGATCATGCCGGAGAAGGAGACCAGGAACCCGAGGGCGAGCGCCTTCTTCCCGTACTCCGCGTCCTCGGTGAAGGAATGATAGACGCCGGCGCCATCGCGCGCGCCGCGCCGGGACAGGAGCGCGAGCATCTCGGCGCCGCTTTCCCGGTTGTGCAGGAGCACGGGAAGAGCGAGCCTTCGCGCGCAGTCGAGCATCCACTCCAGGACCTCGATCTGCTTGTCGCGGGGGGAATGGTCGTAATGGAAGTCGAGGCCGATCTCCCCGATGGCGGCGACCTTCGGCCGGCGGGCGAGCGCCTCGAACGCGACCCCGTCGCGGACCGGATCGAAGTCCTTCGCCTCGTGCGGGTGGACGCCGACGGCCGCGTAGACCCCGTCGCGGGACCGGGCGAGCTCGGCGGCCGCGGCCGAATCCGCGAGCGTCGTGCCCGGCACCAGGAACCGCTGGACTCCGGCGGCCCGGGCGCGGTCGAGCAGCGCATCGGCGCCGTCTCCCATCTGCAGGTGGCAGTGGGAATCGGCGAGCACGCTACTTGACCTTGCTGCCGGGCGGAACGTCCGCCGGAACGTCGAGCAGCACCGGGGCCCCCGCCTCGCCGACGGAGGCCGCGAGGACCATGCCGTTGGACTCGACGCCCATGAGTTTCGCCGGCTTCAGGTTCGCGACGACCACGACGTTGCGTCCGACGAGGGCTTCCGGCTCGTACACCGCCGCGATGCCCGCCACGATCTGGCGTCGCTCGTCGCCGAGGTCCACTTCCAGGCGCATGAGCTTGTTCGACTTGGGAACGCGCTCGGCGACCAGGATCTTGGCCGTCCGTAGGCGCACCTTCTGGAAATCTTCGATCGTGATCCGGTCGTCGGTGGGGGCGGCCGGCGCGGGCGCCGCGGGGGCCGCCGCGGGATTGGCGGTGTCGGTCATGGCTCCATCCTTGTCTTTGAAGTACGCGGCGGCGTCCACGCGCGGAAAGAGCGCGGGGACTTCGGGCATCGGCTTCGAAAGCGGCAGCCTTCCCCAGGCGAGGTCGGCCGGCGACGGGTCGGTCGGAGGCAGCGCGAACGTCTCGAAGATCCTGCGGCTGGTGACGGGAACGAAGGGCGAGAGCATCACGGCGGCCAGGCGCACGCCCTCCGCGGCGGCCGAGAGGACTCGGTGGAGCCGTGGCGACTGCGTTCCCTCCTCCTTGCGGATTTTCCACGGTTCGCGCGCCACGACGTGGCCATTGACCGCAGTCAGCAGCCGCCAGATCGCCTCGAGGGCGCGGTTGAACTGGCATTCCCTCATGGCGGCCCGCCATTCGCCCTCGGCCTCGCCGAAGGCGCGCGCGACCTCGTCGTCGGTGGAGATCTCGTTGGGCGTCCCGCCGAAGGACTGCCGGCACAGCGCCGCGACGCGCGACACGGTGTTGCCGAGATCGTTGGCGAGGTCGGCGTTGA
>DATMNJ010000396.1:0-11862 GCA_035569175.1 Thermoanaerobaculia bacterium
CCCGGTCGAAGCCATGGGGATGGATCTCCCATCCCGTGTCCGTCAGGCCGCGGGCCTCCGGATCCCGGTAGACGAACTGCCCGACCGCGCCGGGGACGCCCCGAAAACGGATGTGCACGCGGCTGTAGTAGTTGACGCCGACGAACGCGTTCGAGGCCGGGAATCCCGGCACCGCAAATCGCGCGCGGCCCTCCCCTGGAAACGACCAGTCCATGCGGCCGGTCACCATCGCCTCGAGCAGGGCGAGGTTGTACAGGCGCTCTCCCGCGCGCGCCAGGCGCCGGTCCAACGCGCTCGCGCGCCGGTCCGGAGCGAAGTCGAGCATGTTGTGGGCGATGCCGACGCGGCAGCCCGGGATCTTTTCGCGGAGGACCGCCGCCGCCTCGACGTGCGCCGCGAGCAGGTGCTCGAGGGCCCGGGCGGCCCTGGCGAAGCTGCGATGCCCGGGCGGAATGAGGCCGCCGAGATAGCCGCCGAGCAGGAAGACGATCGGCTCGTTCAGGGTGACCCAGAGGCGCACGCGCGGCCCGAGGGCGTCGGCCACGACCGCGGCATAGCGTCGAAACGAGGCGACGCTCTCGGGATTCTCCCAGCCGTCGCGGGCCCAGAACCAACGCGGGTGCGTGTAGTGGTGCAGCGTCGCCACCGGCTCGATGCCGAGCCGAACGAGCGCCTCCACGCGGTCGCGCTCGGCGCGCAGCGCCTCCTCCGAGAAAAACCCGGGCTCGGGCTCGACCGCGCTGCGCTCGACCGAGAAGCGGTAGGCATTGGCGCCGAGGGACGGGAGGAGCCCGAAATCCGAGCGCCACCGCGCCCGGTGCCCGGACGCCTCGCCGCAGCGCTCGTTTCGGACCTTCAGCCTCTGGTGCCGCTCCCACTCGGTCCAGTCGTTCTCCGCCGCGCCTTCGACCTGGTACGAGGACGTGGAGACGCCCCAGAGGAAGCGGGCGGCGGGCATCGGGGAAGGCAAGGCGGAGACGGCGGATGGCGCAGGGCGGGAGGCCGGGGTCAGAGGGCGCGGGAGCGGTCTGCCGTCCTCCGGCTCACGGCAACTCCGCCGCATGGTGCTTCACCCACCTCGCCTCGGCGATGAAAATGGTGTCCTCGCAGATGTTGGTGGCGAGGTCTCCGACGCGCTCGAGGTTCTTCGAGATCGAGATCAGCTCGATGCAGTAGGTGGTCAGGGCCGGGTACTCGGCGATGTAGGTCAGCAGCTCGCGGATGATCGAAACGTTCTTCTCGTCGAGGATGTCGTCCTTCTTGATGACCCTCTTGGCGAGGTCCGCGTCGCGGCTGACGAACGCGTCGAGGGACTGCTTGAGCATCGACATCGCCACTTCGGCCATGTAGGGAATGTCGATGAAGGGCTTGAACGGACGCTGACCCGCCAGCCGCTCGGCGCCCTCCGCGATGTTCACGGCGTGATCGCCGATGCGCTCGAGGTCGCTGTTGATCTTCAGGACCGCCACCAGGAAGCGCAGGTCCACGGCCACCGGCTGCTGCAGCGCGAGCAGGCCGATCGCCGACTCTTCGACGGCCAGCTCCATGCGGTCGATGTCCTCGTCGGCCGCGATGACGCCCCGCGCCTTCTCCGCGTCCATCTCCGTCAGGGCTTCGATCGCGCGATGGATCTGGCGCTCGACCTCACCGCCCATCAGGATGAGCTGGCGCCGCAGGTCCTCGAGTTGCTCGGAAAAGTGCTCTTTCACGGTCGTTTCTCCTGGTTCGATCCCGCGTCAGTTCCAGAGGGCTTCGGCCGACAGGATCTCGAGGTCCTTCTGGTGCACGGCCTCGTCGCTCCCGACGGGCACGGACTTCAGGGACACGCCGCGATCGAAGACCCGTTCGAAAAGGTCGGCTTTCTTGCGCGCCGCGTCGAGCTCCGGCTCGCAGTCGGCCCGAGCGCTCGCCTCGAGCTCGAGGCGCCGCGACCGCAGGCGGCACCCGACGCCGGTCACGATCTGGCGGTGGCTGCGATCGAGCCCGTCGGCGATCCGGAGGATCCCGGCCAGCTTCTCGACGACGGCCTGGAGGTAGGGATCGAGGCGTCGCCAGTTCTCGTGCGTCGCCTTCGGCCGACCGCCCTTGTGGTACCGGGCGAGCGAGGCGAGCACCTCGATCTCGTCGGCCGAGAACCCGGTCAGGTCGCCGTGCGTGATCAGGTAGTAGGAGTGGCGCTGATGCTTGGCATAGCCGATGTAGCACCCGATGTCGTGCAGCAGCGCCCCGTACTGGAGCCACTCCCGCTCGGTGGCCGTCAGCTGGTGGAGGGCGTGGGTCTGGTCGAAGATTTCGAGCGCGAGTCGGGCGACGTGGGCCGCGTGGAGGACCTCGGCGTTGCCACGCCGCAGGAGGCGGTCCACGCTGCGCGCCCGCATGTCCCGATTGACGGGCACCCGCGTCTCGCCGTGGCGCGCGACATAGTCGAGCAGGAGCCCCTCGCGCAGTCCCCGTTCCCCCACGACGATCGCGTCGGCTCCCGTGCGTTTCAGGATCCAGGCGAGCAGGACTCCGCCCGGAACGGCGATGTCCCGGCGCTTCGGATCGAGGCCCGGGACGCGCAGCTTGTCCTTCTCGTTGGTGCGGCGGAGCAGGCGATTGACCTTCTTCAAGGCCGAGCGGGTCAGTGTCCGGTGGCCGGTCGGATTGGGCTCTCGGCCGAGGACCGCGGCCTCGTGAACGAGCGACAGCGACTGGATCGTTCCCGAGGAGCCCACGCACGTCTTGAAGCCCTTCTTGCGGACCGCCTGGGCGGCGCGCTTGGCGATGGCGCGGATCGACTTCTTCATCGCCCGCACGTCCCGCTCCGAGGGCGGATCGCTCTTGCCGTGCCGGTCGTGGAGGCGGACCACGCCGAGCGGCAGGCTCTCCGTCAGGAGGACCCGCGAGCCGTTGGAAACGACGAACTCGGTGGACCCGCCGCCGATGTCGACGAGAAAGAGAGGGTCGTTGGTGGCCGGGAACTCGCTGCGCACCGCCAGGTTGATCAGGCGCGCTTCCTCCTCGCCCGAGATCACGTCCACGCGCAGGCCGGTCCGCTTCTTCACGGCCGCCACGAACTCGTCCGAGTTCGAGGCCTCGCGGACGGCGCAGGTGGCCACGGTCCGAACGACCTCGGCTCCGGAGCTCGTCGCCAGGCGCGAGAGGTGCTCGACCGTCGAAACGCCGGCCTCGATAGCCTCGGGCGACAGGCGGCCGGTGCGCAGGGTCTCGCTGCCGAGGCGCACCATGGCTTTTTCGCGCAGCACGACGTCCATCGCGCCGTCGTCCTCGACGTTGGCGACGAGGAGCTTGATGCTGTTGGTTCCGATGTCGATGGCAGCCAGCGCCTTCATGGGGCTCACAGTCTGCCGCCCCGCCGGAGGGACTTCGTGAAGGCGGCGTGAAGAAAACGTGAAGCGTACCTCCCGTCGTTCCTTCCTATAATAGCCCCGTGAAGCAACCTGGGGCCCTCTGGAAGCTGCGCGCCCGCGGTCTCGACGACGCGCGCCGGGCCGTCAAGCGCGCAAGCCCGGACGGCCTGCACGATCTGCGCGTCGCGCTGCGCCGGATCGGCGCGACCGCCTTCGCGCTCGGCCGCAAGCGCATCGCCCGCCGGGCCAAGGCTCTCTCGCGATCACTGTCGCGGTCGCGACGGCTCGAAGTCGATCGGCGCCTGCTCGAGCGCGTCGGCCGTCTCGGCCTCCTCTCGCCCGACGCTGTGACGGCGCTGGCTGCCCGATGGGAGAAGCTCGCCGCACGCGCCGCCCGCCGACTCGCACGCGCGACCGATGGGAAGCGGATGCAGCGCTTGCGGCGCCGGCTCGCGCGCATCGCGCGCAAGGGATCCGGCAACGGCATCCGGCGGCTGGCCGCGGCGCGCCGCAAGGCCGAAGCGCACCTCGCCCGCTCCCTCGAGGGCAAGGACGACCGGACGCTGCACCGCTATCGCCTCGGCGTCAAGAAGGCCCGAGACCTCGCCGACGATCTGACCACGCTGGGTCTGCCGGAGTCGACCGGCGCCGCCCGCGAAAAGGCCCTCCAGGAGACCCTCGGGCGCTGGAACGACCTGCAGACCTTCCGCAAGCGCCTCGCCGAGGACCGCGACGAGGCCGCGTGGCGTGGCGCGGTGTCTCTCGCCGGGGAGCTCGACCGCCTGCTCGCGGCCCTCGAGCCGGTGGTCCGTAAGGCGCGCGCGGCCGCGGTCGCCGCCTCCCGGGACCGCTCGCGGGTCGTCCAGATGCGCCGCGCCTCGCCTTCGCGCGCCTGAGCCGTCCGCCACGCTCCCGGGTCCTCCCCCCGCAGCTCTCGACTGCCTGTTAGAATGAGTGGGCTCCAAAGCCCAAAATATGAGCTCCTCGAGCGATAGCGGCAGGATCGCCCGCCCGCGGGCCATCGACCGCGCCGGCACCGTGACGGCCGTGGCCGAGGCTCTTTTCGACGAGCTGACCCGCCAGGCGGCCGAAGTGTGCGGGATGCCGATTTCCGCGCTCTGCCTGGTCGATAGCGGGCATCACTGGTTCAAGTCCCGGGGCCGCGTCACGGCAGCCGACACGCCGCGGGCCCTGCTGCTGTGCTCGGAAGCAATCCGTTCGCCCGACGGCCTGCTTCTCACGGATCTGGAGCAGGACGAACGCTTCCCGGCCGGTCCGGAGCCCGGAGGCGTGCGCTTCTTCGCGGGCGTCCCGATCGTGACGTCCCGGGCCGGTGCGATCGGGACCCTCTCGGTCATGGACGGCGCCCCGCGCGAGGACGTCGACGGACTGCTCGAGTCCCTGCAGGAGCTCGCCCGCGAAGCCGGCCGGCAATTCGACATCCGGCTCGGCGCCCAGGAAGTGCTGGCGAGAGCGACCCGGACGACGCCGTCTCGTCCGGACGGCCCGGCCAACGCGGTCCCGGCCGAGCTCGAGTTCCGCAATCTCGTCGAACAGGCTCCCGTCGGGACCTACGTCATCCAGGCGGAGCGGTTCCGCTACGCCAACCCGAAGCTCGGCGAGATCCTGGGGTATGCGCCGGGCGAGCTCGCGGGCGCGGAGGTGGCGCCGCTCATCGTCGAAGCGGACCGGCCCGCCGTGCTCGCTCGGATTCGCGGCCTGCTCGTCGGCGAGGCGCCTTCGCCCTACGGCTTCCGCGCGATCCGCAAGGACGGTGAGATCGTCGACGTCGAAGCCTACGAGTCCGCGACCGAGGTCGACGGGCGGCAGTCCCTGATCGGAACGCTGCTCGACATCACCGAACGCAAGCGCGCCGAAGCGCAGGCGGCCGAGCGGGCCTTCGTCGATCCGCTCACGCGGCTGCCCAATCGTGCCCGATTCCTCGAGCGCCTCGAGATCGAGCTCGCCCAGTCCCGGCGCTACGAGCGCAAGCTGGCGGTCCTCCACGTCGACCTCGACGCGTTCAAGTTCGTCAACGACAACTGGGGGCATGGCGCCGGCGACCGACTGCTCCAGTCTCTCGCGATCCGAATGACGCGGGGCGTCCGCGAGGTCGACACGATCGCCCGCATCGGCGGCGACGAGTTCCTCATCCTCGTTCCGGACCTGCGCCAGACCGGTGACATGTCGCACTTTGCCCAGAAGCTGCTGACGCTGCTGGGCCGGCCCGTCGAGCTCGACGAGCACACGCTCCAGGTCACGGCGAGCGTGGGCATCGCGACCTACCCCGACGACGGCCAGGACGCCGAGGCGCTGTTGCGCAACGCGGACGCGGCCATGTACCGCGCGAAGGACCTCGGCGGCAACAACTTCGAGCTCTGCACGCCGGAGCTGACGGCGATGGCGGTCGAACGGCTCGAGTTGCAGAACGGGCTACGGCTCGCTCTCGACCGCAACGAGTTCCTGCTGCACTACCAACCCCTGGTCAGCCTCGGCTCGGGGCGGATCGTGGGCCTGGAGGCTCTCGTGCGCTGGCAGCATCCCCACAAGGGGTTTCTGCCCCCGGCGACCTTCATCCCGGTGGCCGAGGAGACGGGCCTCATCCTGCCGCTCGGCGACTGGGTGCTGCGCGCCGCGACGGCCCAGCTGAAGACCTGGCTCGCGACGGGCCTCGGCCTGCGGATCTCGGTCAATTTCTCGGCGAAGCAGTTTCGCGAACGCAGCCTGATTCAAACCGTCGAGAGTGCGCTGTCGAGGGCCGGCCTCGAGCCCCGCCACCTGGAGGTCGAGATCACCGAATCCATCGCCATGGAGGGCGCCGAGACCGTCAACGCGAACCTGAACCTGCTGCGCGCGATGGGCTGCGGCATCGCGATCGACGACTTCGGGACGGGCTACTCCTCGATGAGCTACCTCAAGAGCTTCCCGATCACCTCTCTCAAGGTCGACCGCTCCTTTGTGACGGACCTCGCCGCAAACCCCGCCGACGCCGGCATCGTGCGCGCCATCGTCGAGATGGCCCACGGCTTGAGCCTTTCGGTCATCGCCGAAGGCGTCGAGACACAGGACCAGTTCCAGCTCCTCCAGAAGTACGGCTGCGACGAAATGCAGGGGTACTGGGTCAGCCGGCCGCTGCCCGTGGACGGGGTCGACCGAAAACTCGAGGAAGAGCTCGTGTTCTGGAGCCGGGGCCTGTAAACGTCGCCGTCGCTTCGTTCGGGGGCGTGCGCCTTCGGCGCACCCTGAATTCAGCGGCTGTCCTTGGACTTACCTCGGCGTCTCTGCCTCGACCGGACAGGGTTTCGCATTCCAGATTTCCCGTGCGTAGTCGGTGATCGTGCGGTCGCTCGAGAACCTGCCCGAGAACGCGACGTTGCGGATGGCCTTCGCGTCCCAATCCGCGGGATCCGCATAGGCGGACCCGACGAGCGCCTGCGCCCGGGCGTACGCGGTCAGGTCGGCCAGGTGCATGTAGTGGTCGCCCCCGGTCAGGAGCGTTTCGCGCAGAGGCGCGAACGCTCCCGGCTCGTAGCGGCTGAAGTGGTCCTGGAAGATCAGGTCGAGGGCCTCGCGCGTCTCGGGCTCGTTGGCGTAGTGCCAGAACGGGTCGTACGTCCCGCGGCTTTCCGCGACCTGGTCGGCCGTGAGACCGAACAGGAAGAAGTTCTCCTCCCCCGCCTCCTGCGCCATCTCGATCGTCGCACCGTCGCGCGTACCGACCGTCAACGCGCCGTTCATCATGAACTTCATGTTCCCGGTGCCGCTGGCCTCGTATCCTGCAGTCGAGATCTGCTCGGACACGTCGCTCGCGGGGATGAGCCGTTCGGCCAGGCTGACGTTGTATTCGGGCAGGAACAACACCTGTAGCCGTCCACGCACGGCGGGATCGCCGTCCACGGTGCCCGCCACGTTGTTGATCAGCTTGATGATGAGCTTGGCGAGATGGTAGGCCGGAGCGGCCTTGCCGGCGAAGAAGAACGTGCGCGACGGCGCCGCGAGGTTCGGGTTCGCGCGCAGACGGTTGTAGAGGACGATGATGTGAAGGACGTTCAGGAGTTGCCGCTTGTACTCGTGAATGCGCTTGATCTGGCTGTCGAAGATGGAGTCCGGATCCACGACCGCGCCCGTCGTCGCCTTCAGCCACCCGGCGAAGCGGACCTTGGCCGAACGCTTGGCCGCGCGGAATTTCTGGCGGAAGGCTGCGTCCTGCGCGAGCGGCGCGAGCCCGCGCAGACGGGACAGGTCCGTGACCCAGCCCTCGCCAACGGCCTCCGTGACGAGGGCCGCCAGCGGGGGATTCGCCATGTTCAGCCAGCGCCGGGGCGTGACGCCGTTGGTCTTGTTGTTGAACCGGTCGGGGTACATCTCGGCGAAGTCCTTGAGCACGTGGGCGCGCAGGAGGCCGGAGTGGATCTCGGCCACGCCGTTGGTGCTGTGGCTGCCGACGACGGCCAGGTGCGCCATCCGCACCTTGCGGGAGGGACCCTCCTCGATGAGGCTCATCCGCTGCTGCCGCTGCCCGTCTCCGGGATAGCGGCGGCCGACGTCGCCGAGAAACCGGCGATTGATCTCGAGGACGATCTCGTAGTGGCGCGGGATCAGCTGCTCGAAGAGCGCGACGGGCCACTTCTCGAGGGCTTCGGGCAAGAGCGTGTGGTTCGTGTAGGCGAGCGTCCGCACCGTCAGGTCCCACGCCTCGTCCCATCCGAGCCTGCCCTCGTCGAGCAGGATGCGCATCAGCTCGGCCACGGACAGGGCCGGATGCGTGTCGTTCAACTGGATCGCGGCGTGATCGGGCAGCCCGTTCCAGCCGGGCCCACCGGACAGCCGGAGGCGCGCGACGATGTCCTGGAGCGAGCAGCTGACCAGGAAGTACTCCTGCAGGAAGCGCAGCGTGCGGCCGGCCTCCGTCGAATCGTCCGGGTAGAGCACGCGGGTCAGCGATTCCGCCTCGACGTTCTCGATCACGGCCCCGACGAAATCGCCCTGCGAGAACTCGGCGAAGTCGAAGGACTCGGGCGCGGCCGCCGCCCAGAGCCGAAGGGTGTTCGCGCAGGGTGCGCCGTACCCGACGACGGGCCGGTCGTACGCGACGCCGAGGAGCGTCGAGGGACGGTTCGGGACGATGTGGATGACCGAGCCGTCGAGCTCGATGCTCGCGTTCAACGCCACCCGATACGTCCGGCCGGGCCGCTTGATCTCCCACGGGTCGGGGCGCCGTAGCCAGTTGTCGGGCTGCTCGATCTGATAGCCGTCGCGAATGGACTGGCGGAAGATGCCGTACTCGTAGCGCAGGCCGTACCCGATCGCCGAGTACTGCATCGTTGCCAGCGAATCGATGAAGCAGGCCGCGAGCCGTCCGAGGCCGCCGTTGCCGAGGCCCGCGTCCGGCTCCTCTTCGAACAGGTCGGCGAGATTCCACCCCTCTCGCGCGACGACCTCCCGGACCAGCGGCTCCGCCGCCAGGTTCAGGATGTTGTTGTTGAGCGTCCGTCCGATCAGGTACTCCATGGAAAGGTAGTAGACCCGCTTCGGGTTCGCCTTCTCGCGGACGCGGCGCGTCTCCACCCAGCGGCGGGCGATCAGGTCGCGGACGAAGCGGGAGAGGGATTCGAACCGCTGCCGCGACGGGACCGCTTTCGGGTCCATGAGGTGCTCACCCAGGACGTAGCGGTCGGCCCATGCGTCGTCGCTTCCGGCGTTCGGACGCGGCTCGGGGAAAGGATCCTGGGGTTCGGTGCTCTTGGGCATGCGCGCTTCCTTTCCCGGCGGCAAGCCGGCGCTCGCCCGATACTAGTCCCGGTCCGGTGAGCGCCGCGTGAAGCTACGGTGCGGCCTTGAGCTCGGCCGCGAGCATCCGGTGGAAGAGCTGCTCGCCGCCCTCGCGGCGCACGGACAGGCGTCCCGCGCGATAGGCGCGCGAGGCGAGCCCGCGCTGGACGGAGTCGCAGATCGCGAGGTCTTCGTCCTGGACGCGATTGCCGACGTCGATGGACGCCCGGTTGCGGGCGATCGCCTCGGGCGTGGCGACGTCGGTGAAGTAGAAGTCGAAGATGACCTCGGCCTTGCCGGCGCCGAGGGGGCGGACGAGGTTCGTGTCCATGACGCCCTCGTACCAGTTGATCATGAAGTTCGGCCAGAGCCAGTAGTAGAGGGCCCGGTCGCCTCCGCGCACCGCGGCGACGTCGCCCTCGGCGTTCGAGTGGTCGATCGGGCTCCACTGCAGGCACCAGTTCTCGCCGGTCTCGATCGTGTAGCCGCTGTAGTCGAGAACCGACGCGAGGCCCTTGTGAAGGTGCGGGACGTGGTAGCCGCCGTCGAGGTAGTTGTCCACGAAGACCTTCCAGTTGCACTCGAAAGTCCAGCGGCGCCGCTCGACGAAGTGAAACCGCTCCAGGCGCAGCTTCGCGAACTGCTCGACGAGCGGGCCGAGCGACTGCGCGAGGGACGGGCCTCCCGAAGTCAGGCGCACGAAGACGAACTTCTCCCAGGTCGCGGTCTCGACCGGAACGAGGCCGTTCTGCGCCTTGTCGAAGCTGCAGACGCCGGCGAAATCCGGCGTGCCCTTGAGCTCTCCGGCCAGGGAGTACGTCCATCCATGGTACGGGCAGCGCAGGATCGGCGCCTTGCCCTCGGGCTCGGTCATGACCGAGGCCGCGTGGTGGCGGCAGACGTTGAAGAAGCCGCGCAGAACGCCGTCGTCGCCACGCACGACGACGACCGGCTCGCCGACGAGCACGGTCGTCAGGTACTGGCCGGGCAGCGCGACCTGGTCGAGGCGCCCCACCAACTGCCAGGTGCGGGAGAAGACCGTCCGCCGCTCGAGCTCGGCCACGCGCTCGTCGACGTACCAGGGCGCCGGGATCGTCGAGGCCTCCTCGAGGGGGGCCTTCGCATCGTAGGACTCGAGGATCTCCCTGACCGATTCCATGCGCCCTCCGAAAAGAGCCCGGCTCCCGGGCGGTTCTAGAGAACCGGCGTTGCGGTCTTCCTCGACGGATTGAAGAACGGCAGCTTCACGACGGTCGCCGGCACGCGGTGGCGTACGGCCTCGACGGTGACCTCCATCTCGAGCCGGGTCCCGACGGCGTTGGAACCGCGGGCCACCGTGGCCAGGGCGATCATCTTCTTGAGCGTCGGCGACCACGTCGTCGAGGTCGCCTTGCCGACCTGGCCGCCCTCGCGGTACACGGGCACCGAGGTGCGCGAGGCGGCCGCCGGAATCTGCGGGGCGAGGTTCAGCTTCTCGTAGATCGCCTCGACCGCGTTCCAGGAGAGCTCGAGGCCGACGATCTCGCGCGCCGGGCCGTCCTTCGCCTCCCGGCGCAGGGCATCCTGGCCGACGAAGCGGCCCTTGTCGAGCGCCACGAGCCGGCCGAGCCCCATCTCGAGGGGCGTGTACTTCTGGGAGCCGATGAGCGCCTTCTTCGAGCCGTTGAAGTCGACGTCGATCAGGAGCAGCCCCGCCTCGATGCGCGAGACGTCGAGCGCGAGCATCCCCGCGGCGTGGATGTCGAACGCCTTGCCCTTGTTCATCAGCTCGTCCCACACGCGGACGGCGTCCTTCCACGGGATCCAGATCTCGTACCCGAGGTCGCCGGTGTAGCCGGTCCGGGAGATGTCGACGGGGATGCCGGCGATCCTGCCGGACGTCACCTTGAAGTACTTGAGGTTCTCGATGTCGGCCTCGGCCACCGCCCGCAGCAGCCGGCCCGAGGTCGGCCCCTGCAGGGCGAGCGCCGCGACGTCGTCGGAGATGTCCTCGATGCGGACGTCGAGGCCGAGGGCATTTTGGTGAAACCAGCGCAGGCTCGGGTCGGCGGCGGTCCAGCGGTACGTGTTCTCGGCCAACCGCGAGACCGTGCCGTCGTCGATGACCTTGCCGTGCTCGTCGCACCAGGGCGTGTAGATGACCGAGCCGACGGCGACCTTCTTGAGGTCCCGCGTCACGATGCGGTCCACCAGCCGCGTCGCGTCCTTGCCCGTCAGCCGGTACTTGAAGAGTGGAGAGATGTCGATCAAAGCCGCGGCGTTGCGGATCGCGTTGTATTCGTGCTCGTGGTGAGCCTCGTACGCGCTCACGGCGTAGTAGCCCGACCACTCGCGGTAGTTCAGGCTCTCGCAGAGAGGAAAGGTTCGCTCGTGTACGGCTGTCCCGATCGGCACTTCCATCCTCGGATCCGGCTCTCGTTTCCGCAGTGACGCGGGGTCACGAGGACCTTGTCGCGGCGGGCGATTATAAGTATGCTCCGCGGCTCCCGGCAAGGTCGCATTCGAGAACTTTCGGTCACAGTCGAGGCGTTTTGAGAGGCGCATGAGCTCCAAGTACGACGTCATCGTCATCGGCGGCGGGCACAACGGGCTCGTTCATGCCGCATACCTCGCGAAGGCCGGCAAGAAAGTCCTCGTCCTCGAGCGGCGCCACGTGCTCGGGGGCGCGGCGGTCACCGAGGAGGTCTTCCCGGGGTTCAAGTTCTCGGTCTGCTCCTACGTCGTTTCGCTGCTGCGG
>DATMNJ010000397.1:0-3122 GCA_035569175.1 Thermoanaerobaculia bacterium
CGAGGCCCGGCATCGGCTCGTCGGCGAGGAGGTCCTCGTGGGCGGGGAAACCTGGCAGGTGGCGCGGTCGGCCTTCGACATCGGACGTCTCGCGAATCTCTTCGACGGTGATCCGGAGACCCTGGCCCGCACCAGCGAGGCAAACCCGGCGGTTTTCGAGATCACGTTTCCGGAGCCCCGGCCGATTCGGAGTGTTTCCGTCACGACGGAGCCCGGAAGGATCGTCCTGAAGACGGCCCGCGTGGCGGCGGACGGTGCGAGGGACGAGATGTCCGTCTCGCGGACCGTGCCGATCTCGGACCCCACGGTCGAGGTGGCGTTCTCCGGGTCGGTCGCGACCCGGCAGCTGCGCATCGAGGTCGAGAACGTGGACAAGCACGAGCCCACGCACATGCACGTCCGCGAGATTCGAATTCGGCCCTGAGCCTCGCCCTGGCGGCTGACGCGCTCAGGCCTGGAGCAGGGCAACGGTCCCGATGCCTCCATCGGCGCAGACGCTGACGACGGCGCGGCTGCCTTCCGGCATCGCGGACAGCTCCCGCACCGCCTGTGAAAGGATCCGCGCTCCGGTCGCGCCGAAGGGGTGGCCCAGGGCCACGCTGCCTCCGTTGGGGTTGATCCGTTCCCGCGGAAAGCGGCCGAAGGTGTGGGGCACGCCGGACCGGGAGCGGACGTAGTCCGCGCTCTCCAGCCCGGCGAGATTGCAGAGGACCTGCGCCGCGAACGCCTCGTGGATCTCCCAGAGCGCGATGTCCTCGTACTTCAGCCCCTGGCGGGCGAGCAGGCGCGGAATCGCCGCGACCGGCGCCATCAGCAGGCCCTCGTGAAACAGGTCTACGGCGGCGATCTCGAAGTCGAGCAGCCGGGCGCGGGCGAGCATCGCCGGCAGCCTCGCGAGCCCTTCGTCGGTCGCGACCCAGACGCCCGCCGCGCCGTCGGTCAGGGGCGAGCTGTTTCCCGCCGTGATCGTGCCGTTCACGCGGTCGAAGGCGGGCTTCAGGGCCGAGAGCTTTTCGAGCGTCGTGTCGCGGCGCGGGAACTGGTCGCGGTCGAGGCCGTCGAGCGCGACCAGGTCGTCGGCGCCGCCGCGGTCCTGGGCGGCGACGGCGCGGCGGTGGCTCTCGAGGGCGAGCTCGTCCTGCGCGCGGCGGCCGATCTTCCACTCCTTCGCCATTTCCTCGCAGTGTTCGCCCATGCTCTTTCCCGTGGCGCGGTTCTTCACTTCAGGGACGTAAAGGCGCAGGGTCTTCGGGCGCAGGGCCCGGAGCGCGGCGAATTTCCGCGAGGCGGTCCTCGCCTGTGCGAGCCTCCGGAGCCAGACGGAGAGGTCCGCGCCGAGGCCGATCTGGACGCGGCTGGCGCTCTCCGATCCGCCGACGAGAGCGAGGTCGCGCCCGGACTGTCCCAGCATGCCGGCGGCCTCGAATGCGGCGGCCATGCTCGTGCAGCACTGGAGAATCGTCGTGATCGCCGGCACGTGCGGGTCCAGGCCGGCTTCGAGCCAGATCTCGCGGGCGAGGTTGCTGTAGGCGAGGTTGACCGCGACCGAGCCCCAGACCGTCAGGTCGATCGGGCCGGAGGCCTGCTTCGCCATCGCCTGGACGACCGGGACGGAGAGGCCGAGAGCATCGCGGGAGGCCAGAGGCCCGTCGACGCGGGCGAACGGCGCCCGCAGCCCGGCGGCGAGCCAGACGGGCGAGCGGGTCATGGCGCCCCGCAGTATGCCACCGGGCTCCGGCGGCTCCCCGCGGCCGGAGGTAGGATTTGGGCGTCGAGGAAGGGAGCAGGCCGTGACCATCCTCGTTCTGGCGTTTCTCATCGGTGTCGTTGCCGGTCTGCGCGCGATGACGGCCCCCGCCGTCGTCAGTTGGGCCGCTCGGCTTGGATGGCTGCACCTCCAGGGCACGCCGCTCGCCTTCCTCGGCTACGCCGCCACGCCGTACGTCGTGAGCGCCTTCGCGATCGGGGAGCTCATTGCCGACCAGCTGCCGAAGACGCCCAGCAGGAAGGCCCCGGCGGGTTTCATTTCGCGCCTCGTCACCGGAGCGCTCTGCGGCGCCGCTCTCGGCGCCCCGTACGCAGCCCTTGCGGGGGGCCTCGTCGCCGGCGTTCTGGGCGCCGTCGCGGGGACGTTCGGCGGTTACGAAGTGCGCATGCGCCTGGCGCGGGCGGTCGGAAGGGATCGTCCGATCGCGCTGCTGGAAGACGCCATCGCCATCGCGGGCGCGCTCTTTCTGGTCACGCGGTTTTCCTGAGCCGGCCGGCGCCCGGCCGTCAGGCCGGCGCGAGCTCGCCGAGCATCGTCGGCACGAGCTCCGAAACGGTGGGATGGATGTGCACGGCCCTCTGGATGACGGTGTAGGGAGCCTTCGCGTACATCACGTCCAGCAGCGAGTGGATGACCTCGTCCCCGCCGACACCGAGGATCGCCGCGCCGAGGATCGCCTTCGAATCCGCATCCACGACGACCTTCATGAACCCGAGGTCTTCACCCTTTTCGACGGCTCGCCGGACCTTCGTCATGGGCCGTTTTCCGACGAGAATGTTTCGTCCGGACTTCTGGGCCTGCGCCTCGGTCATGCCGGCCCTGCCGAGGGGAGGGTCGGTATAGACCGCGTAGGCGACGATCCGGTCGGTCACCCGACGCGGGTCGTCGTCGAGAAGGTTGGCCGCCACGATCTCGAAGTCGTTGTAGGCCGTATGTGTGAAGGCGCCCCGGCCGTTGCAGTCTCCGAGCGCCCAGATACCCGCGGCCGTCGTGCGGAGGGCATCGTCCACGACGATGTAGCCGCGCGCGTCGACCCGGACCCCGGCCTCGTCGAGCCCGAGGTCGTCGGTGTTCGGGCGTCGGCCGACGGCGAGCAGCAGGTGCGTCCCCTCGACCTCGGGCGGCCCGTCCGCGCCCGCGAGCCGAAGCCGGACCCCGGCGGCGGTCTTCTCGACCGCGAGGCACTCCACGCCCACGCGCACGCCGACCCCTTCGCGCTCCAGGATGCCGCGCAGGGCGGCGGAGACGTCCTCGTCCTCGCGGGAAACCAGTCGGGGCGACCTCTCGAGCACCGTGACCGCGCTCCCGAAGCGGCGATACATCTGGGCGAACTCGAGGCCGACGTAGCTGCCGC
>DATMNJ010000398.1:0-7913 GCA_035569175.1 Thermoanaerobaculia bacterium
GCCCTCGCCCCGGGGCTCGGACTCCTCGAGCGTCTCCGAGACGATGAAGAGGTCGGCGAGCCCGGGGCCGCCGGCCCCGGCCGCGGCCCGGTCGGTCTCGAGCGCCGCGCTCCTCGTCAGCGCGATCGCGCCCTCGAGAGACGATCCGATGGTCTTGTCCCTGCGGGCTTCCTCGAGGATCACGGCGGCTTCCTCTCGCAATTGTGTCAGACGCTCCCAGGCGGCGGTGGGGACCGCATCCTCGCGGACTCCGTCCAGGGCTTCGAAACGCGCGAGGTGGACCGATTCTTCCTTCTTTCCGGGCAGCGCCGCCCAGATCTCCTCGGCCGTGAAAACCAGGACCGGCGCGGCGGCCGTCGCGATCGCCCGGGCGATCCGATAGATCGCGGTCTGCGCCGAGCGCCGTTCGGGAGAACTCGCGGCCGACGCGTACAACCGGTCCTTCAGGATGTCGAGGTAGAACGACGAGAGCGTCGTGGCGCAGAACGCGACGAGCGTGTGGTACACGACGTGAAAGTCGTAGCGCTCGTATCCCTCGCGAATCCGGCCGATCGCGGCGCGGGCCTCCTTGAGGGCCCACGCGTCGAGGGGCAGCAGGCGTTCGGCCGGCACGGCATCCGCCGCCGGGTCGAAGTCGTAGAGGTTCGAGATCAGGTACCGCGCGGTGTTGCGGACCTTGCGGTACGCCTCGCCGCAGCGGGCGAGGATCTCCTCGGAGATCGGATCGTCGTCGCGGTAGTCGAGGCTCGCCACCCAGAAGCGCACGATGTCGGCGCCGTATTTCTTGATCAGGTCCTGCGGCGCCACGACGTTGCCGAGGGACTTCGACATCTTGCGGCCCGCGCCGTCCACGACGAAACCGTGCGTGATGACGCCGTCGTAGGGCGCGTCGCCGTAGAGCGCGACCGAGGTCAGCAGCGACGACTGAAACCAGCCGCGGTGCTGGTCGTGGCCTTCGATGTAGAGGTTCGCGGGCCGTTGTCCTGCCGGCCGCGCGAGCTCGGGCCATTGCCCCGAGCGCAGCACGGCCATGTGCGAGACGCCGGAGTCGAACCAGACGTCCATGATGTCGGTCTCGGCCTCGAAGGCCCCCGGCGCGAAGCCGCGCAGGTCGGCGGCCGGGGGCAGGAAGTCGGACGCCGGCCGCGCGTACCAGGCGTCGGCGCCCTCGTCGTGGAAGATCCCGGCGACGTGGCCGAAGAACTTCGCCTGTTCTGCGGCCGAGTCGCTCCACGGGTAGACGCCGGCGCGGTCGCCGTCGCGCATCGCGTAGAGCAGCGTGATCGGGGAGCCCCAGCGGCGCTGCCGCGAGATGACCCACTCGCGCCGGTTCTCGACCATGCCGGCGATGCGCTGCTCGCCCCACGCCGGAGTCCACCGGACCTTCGCGATGGCCTCGAGCGCGCCGCGGCGGACGTCCGTCGCCGGGTCGTCGAGGCGCACGAACCATTGCACCGTCGCGCGAAAGATGACCGGGTTCTTGCAGCGCCAGCAGTGCGGGTACTCATGGCGGTACTTCGGCTCGAAGCCGACGAGGGCGCCGGCGGCCCTGAGGTCTTCGACGATCTCCGGGTTCGCGTCGAGCACCTTCTTGCCCTTGTATTTCGCGACGGTCGTGAACCGGCCGGCCTCGTCCACCGGGGAAAGGATCGGGAGGTTCTCGCGCTGACCGGTCAGGAAGTCGTCCTCGCCATGGCCGGGGGCGGTGTGGACGAGGCCGGTGCCGGCGTCCATCGTGACGTGCTCCCCGGCGACGATCCGGAAGGATCGCGCTTGTTCCTCGGCGGTCAGCTCGCCGCGCGAGGCGGGCGGGAGAGGGTGTCCGTAGGCGGTCCCGACGAGCGACCTTCCGGTCTGCGTCGGGCCGCGGCGCCAGGCCTTCCAGCCCACCTCCTTCGCCACGCGATCGACGAGTCGCTCGGCGACGAGATAGCGGCGGCCGTCGGCCTCCACCGACACGTAGTCCTCCTCGGGGTGGACGGCGATGGCGACGTTCGACGGGATCGTCCACGGAGTCGTCGTCCAGATCAGCAGCGCCGGGTTCTCGACCGGACCGTTCCCCGGCCGGACCTCCGTCGGGAACGCGACGTAGATGGCCGGATCCGAGCGCTCCTCGTACTCGAGCTCGGCCTCGGCCAGGGCGGTCCGGTCGGTAAAGCACCAGCGGACCGACTTCAGGGCCCGATAGACGAGGTTTTTCCCGTAGAAGCCGCCGAAGGCGCGGGCGATCTCGGCCTCGTACGGGTAGCTCATCGTGGTGTATGGGTGATCCCAGTTTCCGCCCACGCCGAGGCGCTTGAATTCTTCGCGCTGGATCCCGATGAACTCCTGCGCGTACGCCCGGCAGGCCTGCCGGATCTCGACCACGCTCATCTCGCGCTTCTTCGACCCCAGCTTCTTGTCCACCTGTTGCTCGATCGGCAGACCGTGGCAATCCCACCCCGGCACGTAGGGCGCGTCGAAGCCCATCATCGAGCGGCTGCGGACGACCACGTCCTTGAGGATCTTGTTGAGGGCGTGGCCGATATGGATGTGGCCGTTGGCGTAGGGCGGCCCGTCGTGCATCACGAACCGAGGCCGGCCCGCGGCCTCGCGCCGGATCCGGGCTTCGAGGCCGCTCTTCTCCCAGGCCTCGAGCTGCTGCGGCTCCCGCCGGGCGAGGTCCGCCTTCATGGGGAAGTCGGTCCGGGGAAGGTTCAGGGTGGACTTGTAGTCCGGAGCGTCGCTCATCGGAGGGCGCAGTTTAGCGTAAGGGCGCGCTCGCGGGCCCTCCGGTCACGAGGGCGACGACGGCGGCCGCGATGTCGCGGCCATGGGTGATCGAAACTTCGGCGAGGCGCACGTCGAGGGCTCGGGCCCGGTCGAGCGCCTTCCCGTGAAAGGTGAGCAGCGGCTTGCCGCGCGGGTCGCGGCCCACCTCGATGTCGCGGAACGCGAGTCCGCGCCATCCGAGCCCGAGCGCCTTCATCGCCGCCTCCTTCGCCGCGAAGCGGCCCGCGACGTGCTCGGCGAAGGCCCGGGGGTGGCGTCGGGCGGTCCGAATCTCTCCCGGGCGGAAGACGCGCGCGAGGAATCGCTCGCCGTGCCGCTGGAGGACGCCCGCGATGCGGTCCACCTCGGTCAGGTCGAGGCCGAGGAGGAGGCCCCCGTCGGCCGGCACTAGACTCCCTTCAGGCCGAAGAAGCGGGCGATCTTGTCGCGCAGCGACTGCTCTTCGGCGGGCGCGCTTTCGCCGGCCGTGGCGCGGTGGCTGGCGGTGCTGCGGCGCCTCTCGAGGATGATCTTGTCGAGTTTCTCGACGAGTGACGGGTTGGCCTGCAGCACGGGCGCCAGCGTGGCCTTGTCGATCTCCACGAGGGTCGCCTCGGTCAGGGCGCGGACCGACGCCAGGCGGGGCTCACCCGTGAGCAGGCTGATTTCGCCGAAGGCGGCGCCCGGCTCGAGTAGCGCGAGCTTGCGGCTGGTGGCGGCGCTTCCGGCCGTCCCGTGCAGGGACACGGCGGCACGGCCCGACGCGATGAGGAACATCGAGGACGTGCTGTCGCCCTCGCGCACGACCGTCTCGCCCTCGCTGAAGACGAGGAGGCGGGCCCCGGCGGCGAGCCGCCGCCGCTCCTCCGGCGAGAGCGGGGCAAAGAGGGCGTTCGCCTCGATCGCCTCGAGGACCGACTTCGCGTGGTCGGGAAGCCTGGGCGGTCCGAAGGCGTACTGGTGCTGGCGGATCACGGGGTAGGCGAATGCCAGCCCCGCCCGTTCGAGCCGGTACCAGACGCGCTCGCGCACGCGCGAGTCGACCTCCAGGTAGCGGGCGTAGTCGTCGAGCCAGTAGCGCAATTCGAAGGACACCGAGAAGTCGTGGAACGCCGCGAGGTACGCGACCGGCGCCGGCAGGGCCGCCACGCCCGGCACGTCTCGCGCGGCGGACTCGAGAAGGGCGCGCGCCTGATTCGGGGACGCGTCGTACTCGAGACCGACTTTCAGCGTGCGGGCCATCGGCAGGTGTCCCCGGCGGAACACCTCGAGGCGGTCGCGGCTGGCGACGCTGTTGGGGATCAGCAGCGAGTTGCCCTCCATCGTGCGGACCTTGATCGCGCGCCACGACAGCTGCTCCACGAGGCCGATCGTGTCGCCGGTGCGGACCATGTCGCCGACCTGGAGGGTGTGCTCGATCGCCAGGGCGATTCCGGAAAAGAGGTTGCCCAGGGTCTCCTGCAGCGCGAGGCCGACGACGGCCGTGATGATCGCCGAGGTCGTCAGGAGCGCCGGGAGGCTGACCGAGAGGAGGACCTTGAAGAGCAGGCCGAGCAGGAAGCCGAAGATCAGGAGGCTCACGAGCTGGCGCAGCAGCTCGGGGGCCGCGGGCGCGCGGCGCACGCGGTAGCCGAGGTCGAAGATCGTGAAGTCGACCAGGCGCGTCGCCAGCAACGCCGCGGCGAGGCCGATGGCAAAGTCGCCGTAGTCCTTCGAAGCCCGCGCATCGGTCATCGGGATGCCGGCGCGCGAGAGGAGGGCGACCAGGCCGGCCGCTGCGGCGAGGAGCAGGAGGGCGGGGAGGATGCGCCGGGCGGCCCCTGCCGCGATCGTCGGGGAATCGCTCATCGGGCCGCAATCCTTTCGGCCGCCGCCCGCGGATCGGCGCTTGCCTGAAAGAGCCGGATCGCGGCGATGCCGGAGATCCGATCGCGGTAGGGCTCGAGCTCGGACAGCCGGGACTCGTCCACGCCTCCGATCGCATACACGTCGCAGGAATGCGTGTCGCGGCGCGGGAGGGCGGCGAGCGCGCCCGGCCCGAGCGGCGGTCCGAACGCCCGCTTCGACGGCGTGTCGAAGACCGGCCCGATGACGACGAGGTCGGCGCCTTGCGAAATCGCCTCCTCGGCCTCGGGCGCCGAGTGCGTCGACACGCCGATGCGGAAGCCGCGGGGCGTATTGGCGCGGACCCCGGACAGCGGCAGCCCGTTGGAGGGCAGGTGCACGCCGGCCGCGCCCGCCGCCAGCGCGACGTCGAAGCGGCGGTGGACGTAGAGCGGCACGGCCCCTGCCAGGCGGTGGAGGGCCTCGCAGGCGCGCGCGAGGAGGGCCCCGTCGGCTGCAGGTGCCTCGCGCAGAGTCACGCTCAGGGCGGGAGCTCCGGCCAGTCGGTCGAGGACGCCGGCCAGGGCCTCGTCGCCGATCGCCGCGCGGTCGGTCACGTACAGGGATTTCATTCGCTCTTGGCCTTCGCCTGCCGAGCCTCGTCGAGGCCGCGGGTCAGGGACCGCAAGTCGGCGAAACCGGCCGCCAGGTGCACGAGCCCGAGGCCCGACACGAACCCGCGGAAGAAGCCCGACCCGAGCAATCCGGGCAGGAACGCCCGGCCGGTCCAGGGTCGGAGGGTCAGGTAGACGCCCACGGTCGTGCAATAGAACACGAAGAGGGCGCTGGCGAACAGGGAGAGGGTCCGCCGGCTCATGGGAGCCGGCCGTCCGGGGCCGAGGTTGGGTCGATCACTGGGCGAGGATTCTCTCAAAAAAAAACCGCGCCGTCTGGCGCGGTGTGAAGAGGAGGAAACCTCGGAGAGTCGTCTCTTTCTCAGCGCGAACCGGGCGGCCTTCCGGAGGAAGAGCTCGGCGCGGCCCGTGACGCGGACGGCGGTGCCGAGTGCTGCGGCGGCGCCGGAGCGGAGTGTGCCGGGGGCGCCGCTTGTTGCGGGGCGGCCGGGCGGTTCGGCGCGCTGCCGTGATCGCGCGGGGCCTGCCCCTGGGAGCCGCCCGAGTAATCGCGCGCCGAGCCGTGCAGCTGCGAGCCGTTCCCGTCGTTCGAGCGCCGCCCCGGGACGGATCCTTCGATCACACGCCGGGCCGGAGGCATCGAGCCGTGCGAGCGCCAGTCCTCGCCGCCCTTGTCAGCAGGGGGCTGGCCGCCGCGCTGGCCTCCGTGCAGCGCTTCCGCGTCCTGCTGGGACCGGCCGCCCGTGTTCGACCGCGCCCGCCAGTGCTCGCGGCTCTCGCGGCCGACCGCGTTCGTGTCGGGGCTCTGCCGCGACGCGTCGGCCGATCGGCCGGGCTGGGAGCTGCCGGGCTGGGAGCTGCCGGGCTGAGCGCTGCCGGATCGCGAGCGCCAGGCCTGGGTCGCATCCGAGCCGGACTGGCGAAGGTCGGGGTGCGCGGCCCGGTCGGCCGAGTCGGTCGGGCGAGCGGCCCCGCGGATGACCGTCCGGCCGGTCGTGCGGTCGGTTTCGACCCGCGTGGTGCTTTCGACCTGGACGCCGCTGCGGCCGCGATCCACGATCGTGGCACCCCGGGGAGCCATGTCGGCCGCGCCCGGACCGCTCAGGCGTCCGCGTTCGGCGACGACGGCGCGGTCGCGCAAGGCGTCCACGCTGGCGCGGGGGAGGTCCCGGTCGCGGGCGAGGACGGGCTCGAGCCGCTGCTGGACGTCCCGGTCGGCCGTGCGCTGGATGGCGGTGGGCGCCTCGCGGACGTAATCGCGCAGGGCGTCGCGGACTCCGACGCCCGTGCGCCCGTTCACGACGATCGGCCGCGAGGAGACGGCGAGCTGGCCGCCGAGGCGGTCCGCGATGCGCGTCCCGGGAACCACGTCGAGGCGGCCGCGCGTCGTGCCGAAACCGTTCGCGCCGGTGAAGTTCCAGCCGCGCAGGTCCACGCGTCGCGTCGCGAACGTGCCGTTGAGTGCGAAGGCGAGGCCGGCCCTCGGATAGGACCAGCTCTTGTAGTAGCTGTTCCACCAGGGCGAGTAGTAGCCATACCAGCCGGTGGGGCACCAGCCGACGTAGGAGGGCGTGTACGCCCAGTAGACCCACGCGGGCGAATAGACGTAGCCGGGGGCCCAGCACCAGCTGTTCCAGCCGGCGTCGAAGAGCCAGTTGCCATAGTGGTTCGGATACCAGCCCCAGGGATCCGACGACCACCACGTCAGGCCGACCGGCGTGTAGTACCAGCTTCCGTTGGAGTACGGAGCCCAGCCCGCCGCGACGGTGGGACGCCAGACGTAGGTCGAGTAGGTGGAGTTGTAGTCCCAGTTTCCGTATCCGTCGAGCGAGGCGACGTCGGCCGCGTTGTCTTCGCCGACGTACTGGCTCGAGGCGTTCTGCGGCGAGTCGTACGTGACCGACAGGCGGTCGGAAGCCCAGCTGTCGAAGCGGTCGCGCGAGAAGCTGCCGCGGGCGATCTCCGGCTCTTCCTCGCCGTGGGCGAGCAGGTAGTTGCCGGCGCGCACCGTGTAGGAACCGAGGGGGCTGCGCACCTCGACCGAGCCCGCGCGCACGATGACGGCGGTGCCGCGGCGGGAGTCGGCATTGACCCGGACGCGGGAGCCCGGGTTCGTGTAGACGGTGATGTCCTCCGTGTCCACGCGCGGCACGGCCTTCTCGTCCGAGCCGAGGACCGACAGGATCACCGAGCCCTCCTTGAGCGAGATCGCGGACACCTCGTCATCCGACCCCTGCTGCGCGTACAGCGACACGAACTGGACCGACGTGCCGCCTCCGACGTGGAGAACGTTCCCGTCCGCCAGGGCGACCTCGGCGCGGCTGGGATCGTCGGTGATCAGCTCGTCGCCCGGGGAGATCGGCAGGTTGCGCTTTGCCTCGACGGAGCCGTTCAACCCGGACACGACCGTGACGTTGCCCGCGACTTCGCGGACGTACGAGTAGGCGCTGCGGCGCTCCGCTTGCGCCGACGCCACGGCCGCCACGAGAGCGATCGAAGCGGTCAGCATGGCGATGCGTCTGGTGATCATCTGCGTGTCTCCCGTCCTCTCTCATAGCGAGGGCCGTGCCATCGTGGTGGCTTGCCCGCAGGACAAGAATGTGCTCTAAATCAAGGACTTATGGCTTCATCGCGGTGGAGAGCACAAGGGCCTCTGTCACGCCCGGGAGACAGCCTTTGGAGCGCCGAGGACAGCCTGGGCCC
>DATMNJ010000399.1:0-5501 GCA_035569175.1 Thermoanaerobaculia bacterium
GCGCCCGTTCCACGTGTCGGCGACGTAGACGTCGTCGCCGTGGATCGCGACGTCGGCCGGGTCCTGGAGCTGGTAGTGGCCATTGCCACGCGCGCCCAGGCCTCCGAGGGGTCCGCCGACGGCGTCGAAGATCGCGACGCGCGAGTGGCCGAAGTCGGTGACCCAGAGGCGGCCGCGCCCGTCGAGCGCGAGCCCGTGTGGTTCGGCGAGGCCGGCCCACGGCGCCTTGCCGGGTTCGGCAGTGTCGCGGATGACGGGGGGCGCGTCGGGAGCGGGGGCGGGCGTCGCCGCGACGGAGGGAGCGGCAGGCGCCGCGGCAACCGGCTTTTCCGAGCGCTTGCAGGCGGGCAGGGAGGCGATCGCGAGGAGGAGGCAGAAGGCCGGAAAGGCGATCCGCCGCGGAGGAAGAGTCGGGGCGTCGGTGTCTTCGGATATCCGGGTCATCTGAGGTTCACTCCCTTCGAGCTCTCGCGCGGGCGAGAGGGGTTTCAGCGGAACGCATCGAGCGGCCATGCAAAGACGCGGTTCATATCGCGGTCGGTGACGAAGACGTGGCCGAAGGCGTCGAGCGCGATGCCGGTGGGACGCTTCATGCCCTCGGCCTTGTACGAATGCTGGAGGGTTCCCGAGGCGTCGTACACCGCGATCCGGCCTTTCCAGGAGTCCGTGACGAACACCGCGTTGGACGGGCCGATCGCGAGGTAGGGCTCGGTGTAGAAGTCCTTCCAGCCGAAGACCGGGAACTGGCGCGCGAACTTGCCGTCGGCGTCGAAGACCTGGACGCGGTGGTTGCCCGTGTCGGCCACGTAGATGTGTCCCGATGGATCGGCCGCCAGACCCACCGGCTCGATGAACTGGCCCTCGCCGGAGCCGGCGGTGCCCCAGCGGCCCGTGATGGTGCCCGAGGCGGCGTCGAAGCGCACGATGCGCTTGTTCCCCGTGTCCGAGACGTAAAGGGATCCGCCGGACAGGACGACGCCGCGCGGCCCGAAGAATCCTCGTTCGGGGTCCTTCCAGTTGGCGCGCCATTCCCCGCCCGGGCCGAAGACCACGACGCGGTGGTTCCAGGTGTCGGCGACGTAGACCTGGCCGTCCGGACCGACGGCGACGCCGCAGGGCTCGTTCAGCTGGCCGTCACCGGGACCCTTCGTTCCGAGCGCGCGCAGAAACGCACCGTTGGCGTCGAAGACCTCGATCCGGCTGTTCTTCGAGTCGGCGACGGAGACGTTCCCGCTCGGGTCCATGGCTACGCCGCGCGGCTCGGCGAACTGTCCGGGCCCGTTGCCCGCGGCTCCGAAGGTCCGCGGCGCGGGCAACTCCGTCCCGTCGGCGGGGTAGTCGCGCGAGGAGGTGTCCTGGACCTGGAGTTGGAGGGGCTCGAGCACGCCCGAGCCGCCGAGGTCCTTGCGCACGAAGACGGTCGCGTCCTGAGACCCGATCGGGCTCCAGATCTCGTGGAAGAGCCAGAGGCGCACCATGTCGCGGAAGGTGGGCCGCATCAGCCCGCCTTCTTTCGTCGGGTCGGGAAACCACCACGCCCGGATCGGGACGCGCCTGGCGTCGTACCTGGGCGCCAGCTGCTTCTCGAGCGCGCCCTCGGGGTCCCAATCGGCGACGATCACCGGCGTCGAGGCCTGTTCGATGCGCGAGGCCCAGGTCACGTTGGCGTCGCGCAGGTACCACGTCAGAGGCCAAACCCCTTCGCCCGCCACGGTGACGACCGGCTGGCCGGCCGCCACGCGGGCCTTCGCGACGTCGACCGGCGCCAGCGAGCGCACGAGGTCCCGCGTCGTCTGGACGTAGGCCAGCAGCTCGGCGTGCTTGGGCTGCCTTTCCAGGTCGTGGGCCCCGTAACGGAAGCCGGCGAGGTAGGCCCCGCTGGCGTTGACGCAGAGCAGGAGCACGGTGGCGCCGAGCGCGAGGCCGGCCCACGCGCGGCGGCGCTCGGACCACAGCCGCGCGACACCGAGCGAGGCCATGATCGTCAGCGGCAACAGGGGATGGACCGTCAACCAGGGAACCTTCTCGCGGGCCCATCCGTAGATCGCGAGCGAGCCGATCGCCCAGAAGGCCACGAACTCGAGGAACGGCGAGAGCGATGGCGCCTCGGCCGACGGCCGCCGGAGCGTGAGGACGACCGCCGCCGAGAAGATCACCGCGAGCCAGACGATCGCGTGCGCTGCGAAGAACGGGATGCGCCAGCGCAGGATCACGTAGGCCGCGACCGGAATCGCCGCGGCGCGCAGGCAGCGCAGCAGCGGGTCGGTCTTCCAGTCGCGGCGCGAGAAGGCGAAGAGCGCGGCGAAGCAGATCGCCGTGTCGTAGAAGGCGAGCTGGGGGAAGTAGTAGTACCAGGGCCCGGGAATCCGCGCGATGGAATGCTGGCCCATCCAGTAGGTGATGGCCTTCGGGATCGCGAGCCAGTCGCCCGGGTATTTCCCGAAGGCGCTGTACATCCCGGCCCAGATGACGAGGAAGAGAATGGCCGCCGACACGATCGGCGCCAGGCGCCCGAAGGTCCAGGACAGACCGCTCCGCACGGCCGCCACCGGGCGCGGGCCGTCGGGCGTCCCCGTGCCGCGGACGATGCACCAGACACCATAGGCGACCAGGAGAACGCCCGTCATGTAGGCGTTCTCCTTGGTGACGCCCGCCAGGGCGAATGCCGTGGCCGAGAGCATCAGCCACTTCGAGCGGTCGGTTTCGAGGAACCGCTGAAAGGCGAGGATCGTTCCGAGGGTGAACACGAGCGAGTACAGATCCTCCCGGATGAATCGCGAGAAGTAGAGGAAGTGGGGCGACGTGAGGACGAAGACGGCGTAGATCGCGGCCGCGGGCTTTCCGATCCAGCGCCGCAGCGGCCACGCGAAGGCGATGAGCAGGAGGCCGAAAATCGCCGGCATGAGGCGCGCCGTGAAGTCCGAGGCGCCGAACACCTTGTAGACGAGGGCATTGACGTAATACAGAAACGGCCCGTGGTACGCCGGGTCGTAGCGCCAGTCGCCGCCCTTCGAGAGCGTGTAGGACTGGTAGGCGTGGATCGACTCGTCGTGGTGGAGCGGGCGGTCGCCGAGCGCGTAGAAGCGCGTCAGCCCCGCGGCGAACGCGATCGCCGCGATGAAGAGGAGCACCCCGGCGGTCAGCCGCGCGCGATCGGGGCCTGCCGGCCCGGTGTCGTTCAAGGAGTCCTCCTCTCGGCCAGGGGGAGCTTCGAAACGGACGCGCTTCCGGAGTTGACGACGTAGAGGATACGGTTTTTCCGGTCGATCGCGATACCCGTGGGGTTCTCGAACTTGTGCCCGGTCCCGTCGACGGCGATGCGGCGCGTGACCTTGCCGGTCGGATCGAGCACCAGGACGAGCCCCGCGGCCGGGTCGGTCGCATAGAGCGTTCCGTCCGAATCCATGGCGAGGCCCGGTTCGGCGTTGGCTCCCCAGCCGGGGAAGGGAATGCTGTCGCGGAAATCGCCGCCGGGCCCGAGGACCTGGATCCTGCGGTTGCCGGCGTCGGCGACGTAGATCGCTCCCGACGGCGCGGCGGCGATGCCGAGCGGGCTGGTGAACTCGCCGGGCGCGGTGCCGCGCTTGCCGAAGAACTGCCGGTTCTGCAGGAGCGCGTCGTAGGAGACGACGCGGTGATTCCCGGTATCCGTGACCCAGACGCGGCCGTCGGGCGCGATCGTGATCCCGCGCGGCCCGAAGAGCTCCCCGGCCGAAGCCCGCAGGACGCCGGACGTCGTGAACGCCTGGATGCGTCCGTTCCACGTGTCGGCGACGTACAACGCGTCGCCCGCGATGGCAACGCCGCACAGCTCCTTGAAACCGTACTCGCCGCCGCCCCGGCCACCCCAGCCCCCGAGATAGCCCCCGTTCGGGTCGAACACGCGCAGGCGCGAGTGGCCGAAGTCCGCGACCCAGATCCGTCCCTGTCCGTCCACCGCGGCGCCCCGGGGCTCGCGCAGGTTCGGGAACGGCGGCTCGCCGGCGTCGGCCTTCTCCTGGATCGCCGGCCGCTCCTCCTCTTCGTCCTCGGCGCCGGCCGCGGCCGTGGCGGACTCCGGCAGCTCTTCCTTGGCCGGAAGAAGGAGGTCCTGGACCGGACCGCCGACGACTCGGTAGATCTGGGTCTCCGGATTCTCGTAGACGGCCTCGAAGAGCGTCTTGTCCCGAAACTTCTGGAGCCCCGCGGCGGGATAGGTCCTCTTTTCGAGCCAGCCGACGTAGACGTAGCCGACGCGGTAGCGCCGCAGCAACGGCTCGATGCGGGCGGCGTCCGGGTTCGAATACATCGCCTTCACCGCGCCGCGCCGCGCCTCGATCTCGGTGTCCGAGTTGCCGCGCTGCTTGACGTGGTAGTCCCAGCCGAGGACCGTCGGCAGGCCCGTCAGCATCGAGATGCGGCCGAAGTCCTGGTAGGACGGTCCCTGCGCCTCGAGGAGAACGGGCGTGCCCTCGATCGTGCGGCACCACAGGACGGCGCGGTACTCGCCCGGGTGGAGCGTTTCGAGATAGCGCAGCCCGTCGAGAGATGGGCCGGTGTACGGCGCGAAGTGGCGGCTGACGGCGGCCTTTCCGGCCGTCACGCTCGTGAAGAGCGCGGCCACGACGAGCAGGGCGGTTGCCACGCGGGCCGGGAGGATCCAGCCATCGATCGCCCCGCGCCGGTCGCGGGCGCGGAAAACGAGGGCCGCGGTCGCGGTCGCGAACAGGAGCCAGGCCTCGAGGTACAGCTTGAAGAACGTGTTCATGCGGTCGTAGATGAAGAACCGCTGGCAGAAGAGCACCAGAAAGAAGGCGGCCGCGAGAAATCCGAGAGCGAGCCGATCTTCGCGCGACTCCGCGAGGACGAAGAACGCGGCGAGGAAGAGAACGACCCCGCAGGCGAGGAAGGCGTCGGGGCGGCGCAGCGCGCAGAACGCGAGGGCGGCGGCCCCGAGCGCGACGAGCGCCCAGCGGACCGGTTTGCCGGCGCCTCGCTGCGCCAGCCTGCCCGAGAACGCCGAGAACCACCAGGCGAGGGCGAGGAAGAAGAACAGGCCGAAGACCGTGAGCTGGGCCGCCCCCGAGGCCGAGTGCTCGAGGTTCTTCCCGATCCCGGGAGACCCGCCCGTGCGGACCCAGAGCGGCCGTGCCAGCAGGTACGCCGAGGCCGCGGCCGAGACGAGGGCGGCGGCCGCGCGGCCGGCGCCGGACAACGACGCGGGCTGCCCGGCCAGCGCGATGCAGACCGCGAGGACGACGAGCAGTCCGGCCAGCAGGGGCACGTCCCAGGCGTTCGTCAGGGCCTGCGCCGCGGCGAGAAATCCGAGGAGCGCGGCGCCGGTCAGCCGCATCCGCCATCCCGCCGCCGGCGCGACGTGCAGGCGCAGCAGGTGCAGCGCGGTTGCCGCGAACGCGAGAAAGATCGGGATTGCCAGGACGTGGGCGTGGAGGTCCGCGAACGTGAGGCTCCAGAAGGGGTACTCGTTGATCGTGTCCTTGATGACCCGCGAGGTCGCCCAG
>DATMNJ010000400.1:0-6742 GCA_035569175.1 Thermoanaerobaculia bacterium
TCGGGCGGCAAGTCCCCCTCGCGCACCCGCAGCGCGAAATCGTCCTTGCCCTCCTCGAGGAGGTACAGGGCGAACTCGGCGGCGCCGATGAGGTTGACCGAGACCTCCACGATGCAGTTGACGACCGCGTCGGGGTCGAGCGTGGCGTGGAGCTGGTAGGTGGCCGCGTAGAGATTCGCCAGGTTTGCCGAGTGCTCCTCGAGCTCGGCGCAGCGGCGCGCGAAATCGCGGTTCTCGCGCTCGAGGTCCGCGACGGGCCGGCCGCCGTTGCCGTTGCCGTTGTCCGGCGTGGCCGCCGGCTGGCTCGCGAGGAGCGACTGCGCCGTGTCGAGGTCCTCTTCGAGCTCCCGCGCCCGGCGGGCGAGGCGCTCGACCTGCTCGACGAGGTCGGTCGAGAGAGCGCGGCTCTTGCCGGCGAGGTCGCGGACCAGCGCCTCGAGCGGCGTCGCCCGGGCTTCGCTCATGCGCGCCCCCCCGCGGCCGCCGATGCGGCGCGCGCCGCCCGTTTCAAGATCGCCGCCGCAAGTCGGTCGAGCGCGACCACCTCGTCCACGGCGCCTCGGGCAATCGCCTCGCGAGGCATTCCGAACACGACACAGGAGGCTTCGTCCTGGGCGAGCGTCGCGGCGCCCGCCTCCTTCATCTCGAGAAGGCCGCGGGCCCCGTCGTCGCCCATCCCCGTCATCAGGACGCCGATGGCGCCCCGGCCCGCCGCCTGGGCGGCCGAGCGGAAAAGGACGTCCACGCTCGGCCGGTGCCGCGAGACGAGCGGCCCATCGGACAGCTCGATCTCGTACGCGTCGCCGCGCCGGCGCACGAGGGCATGGCGGTTGCCGGGCGCGACCAGTGCGAGGCCAGTGCGCACGCGGTCGCCGTGGGCGGCTTCCTTCACGTCGATCCGGCACAGGCCGTGGAGGCGCGCCGCGAACGCCGCGGTGAACCCTTCCGGCATGTGCTGGACCACGACCATCCCCGGCCCGTCGTGCGGCATCG
This sequence comes from Thermoanaerobaculia bacterium, assembly GCA_035569175.1. Classification (GTDB taxonomy): domain Bacteria; phylum Acidobacteriota; class Thermoanaerobaculia; order UBA5066; family Gp7-AA6; genus DAHUXD01. The sequence goes on from DATMNJ010000400.1 coordinate 994, forward strand.
CCTGCAGCAGAACGGACAGGGCCTCGGTGCCCCCTGTCGAGGCGCCGATCACGACGATGCGGTCGGCGGGGGACCCGGCGCCGGGCCCGGGCCGGAGCGGCAGGACCGCATCCGCCGTCAGACGCGGCGAGGCGGCTGGGCGGCGCGGCGCGACGCGCGCCTGCGCGGCGCCTCGGACGGCGTCCATGAACAGAACGGCTGACTCGTGGAGGAACTCGCGGATGTTCAGCTTCGGCTTGGTGACGACGGCGAGGGCCCCCTGCTCGAGGGCGCGCATCGCAGCGTCCGTGCCGTCGCCCGTCAGGGCCGAGCAAACGACGACGGGCACCGGGTCGGTCTCCATGATCCGGGCGAGGAAGTCGAGGCCGTGCATCCGGGGCAGCTCGAGGTCGAGCACGATCACGTCGGGGCGCTGCCGGCTCATCTTCTCCATCGCGATGTAGGGATCGGCCGCGACCGTCGCCTCGATGCCCTCGAGGGCGAAGAGCGAAGACAGCGTCTGGCGGACGACGGCCGAATCGTCCACGACGAGCACGTGCAGCGGCCGCTCGCCGCGCGAAGGGCCCGCCGCCCCGGAAATGCCGGCCGAGGCCGTCCGAGGCGTCATGGGGTCCGCGCCTCGGCGGGCGCCCCGAGGGGCCGGGCGGCCTTCGGCCTGGCATGGGCGTAGACGGTCGGCACCACGGTCGCGACGCGGTCGGTCACGGCGTTCAGGCTTTCCGCGTGCCCGAGGAACAGCAGGCCATCCGGCGCGAGGACGTCGAGGAGACGGTGGATGACCTTCAACTTCGTCTCCATCTGAAAATAGATCAGCACGTTGCGGCAGAAAATCAGGTGAAAGGGGCCGCGCACCGGATAGCGCTCCTCGTTCAGGTTCAGCCGCTCGAACCGGACGAGCGACCGGATCTCCGGCGCCGCCCTCATCCGGCCCTCCTGCGACGCGGTGCCCCGCAGCATGAAGGCCCTCCGGTACGCGATGGGGATCTCCGCCGCCTTGTCGAGCGGCCACACCGCCTCTTCGGCCCGTCCGAGGGCGCGCGTCGAGATGTCGGTGGCGAGGATCTCGATGTGCCGGCCGGAGCCGGGCGGAAAGTGGTGGAGCAGCATCATTGCCAGCGAGTACGGCTCCTCGCCCGTCGAACAGCCCGCGCTCCAGACGCGCAGCACGCGGGGCCCACGCTCCTTCCAGACCGGGATGACCTGGCGCTCGAGGAACTCGAACTGCCGCGGCTCGCGGAAGAAGTGCGTCTCGTTGGTCGCGATGCAGTCGAGCATCTGCACGCGTTCGTCCCGATCGTCCTCCTCGACGATGCGCTGGTAATAGGCGCCGAACGAGGTCAAGCCGAGGGCCCGCAGGCGCTTGGTCAGGCGGCCGACGAGCAGCGCCTTCTTGGCCGGCGCGAGATAGATGCCCGCATCCCGCACGATCAGGGCCTGGAAGAGCGTGAACTCGCGCTCGCTGATAGGGCGGATGCGCTCGATCGCGTCGAGGGCGGCGTGCGAAGAACGAGCGGTCAGGGTCACGCGCGCCCCCCTTGCGCCGCGGCCTTGGCGGGCGCGGCCCCGGCGGCCGGCGCCTTTTCGGGAGCGGACGTGACCGCGGCGAGCTCGCCCGCGGAGAGGACGCGGTCGGTGTCGAGGATGAGGACGAACTGACCGCCGAGCTTTCCGAGCCCCCGGAGAAAGTCGACGCGGACCGGTGTTCCGAAGGACGGCGGCGCCTCGATGTCCTCGGGCGCAAACTCGACGACCTGGTTGACCGCGTCGGCGAGGACGCCCATCACGAGATGGCCGCCGTCCGACGCGACCTCGACGATGACGATGCAGGTGCGCTTGGTGACCGGGGACGCGGGGAGGCCGAACTTGTTCGCCAGATCCACGACGGCCACGACGCTGCCGCGCAGGTTGATGACGCCGCGGACGAAGGCGGGAGTCGAGGGGACGCGTGTGACCGCCTCGTGTTCGAGGATCTCGCGCACCCGCAGAACCGCGATGGCGTATTCCCCCCCGGCCAGCGAGAAGGTCAGGTACTGGGCCCGGTCGGGGACTCTTGCGGCGGACGGCATCGGCAGCATGGTTCTTTCTCCGTTCTCAGAATCGGCGGAATTCGCGCTCGGGAGCGCCGGTGGGGCGCGCCGCGGGGCGCCGCGCGGAAGCGAACGCCATCACGGTCACCGGCGCGGCGACCGGTTCGGGCGCCGCGACGGGCGTCGGCTCGGGCCCGGCGTCGCCCGATCCGGCCGGCCCGCCGGCGGCGGCCGTGGCCGCGAGCGGGACCGGCGCCGAGGACGCGTCGGTCCGGAAGAACGCCACGGTGCGATGGAGGCTTTCCGCCTGCCGCAGGACGGCCTCGGCCTGCTGCCGCATCGCGTCGGCCTGGCTCGCCATCTCCTCCGCCGTCGAGGACAATTCCTCGGCCGACGAGGCGTTTCTCTGCGTGATCTGGTCCACGTGCCCGAGCGCGCGGTTGATCTGCGCCACGCCCGAGGACTGCTCGAGGGAGGCCGCGGCGACTTCCTGGACGAGGTCCGAGGTCTTGCGGATGGCCGGCACGAGGTCTCCGAGCAGCTGCCGGGAGCGTTCGGCGACCTTGACCGACGAGACCGCGAGTCCGCCGATCTCCTTGGCCGCGGCCTGGCTGCGCTCGGCCAACTTCCGCACTTCGGTGGCCACGACCGCAAATCCGCGCCCGTGCTCGCCCGCCCTCGCCGCCTCGATGGCCGCGTTCAACGCGAGGAGGTTCGTCTGGTAGGCGATCTCCTCGACGATCGAGATCTTCTCGGCGATCGATCGCATGGCGGCGACGGTGTCGTCCACCGACCGGGCGCTCTCCTGCCCGTCGCGGGCTCCCTTCAGCGCCATCTTCTCCATCTCGCGGCTGTTCTCCGCGTTCTGCGTGATCGACGCGCTCATCTCTTCGAGCGACGACGTGGTCTCTTCGACCGAGGCAGCCTGCTCGCTGGTGCCCTGCGAAAGGGTCTGCGCCGAGGCCGACACCTGGCTCGACGCCGAGGACACCTGGCCGACGACCGACACGACCTGGCCCGAGGTCCGGGCGAGCGCGTCCGCGCCCGAGCGCACCTCGGCCACGACGCCACGCAGCCGCGCGGCCATCTGGCCCATCGCCGACAGGAGCTGGCCGACCTCGTCCCGGCCCGAGGCCGCGACCGAGACCACGAGGTCTCCCCGGGCAATGGCCTCCGTGACCCGAACCGCCTGAAGGATGGGCCGCGTCACGCTCCGGGCAAGCCGCACCGACAGGGCCGCCCCGAGAAGGATCGTCAGGATCATCACGCCCGCCATCGCGCGCGCGGTCCACGCCTTTTGCGCCGCGAGGACCTTCTCGCGGTCGCCCATGCGCTTGAAGTTCGCCGCGGCCACGTCACCGGCCGACTGCTCGAGCCGCTCGACCGCCTGCTTGTACGCGCCCATCTCGAGGTTCACGTCCGCCGTGGTCTTGAGCGATCGCTGGCGCACGAGCCCGACGACCCGGTAGAAGCCGCTCTCGTAGGCGGCGAGGTCGGCGCGCATCGTCTGTGCGAGCTCGCGGTCCTCGGCCACCTGCGTCTCGCGTTCGAGGGTTCCGAGCCGCTCCGTGAGCCGGTACCGCTGGTCGTTCCACCGGGCCAGGTCTTCGCCCTCCTGGTCCGCGTTGCCGACGTGGACCGCGAGTTCCTTCTCGAAGCGCCGCATCGCCTGGATGTCGGCGCGCGCGGAGGCGGAGACGGAGGCGAACTTGGCCTCGTGCGAGAGCATCGCAGCCGTCATGTCCGAGACCCGCGCGATGCCGCTGTAGCCGAGGGCCGCGATGACGATGGTCGTTGCCACGCCGAGACCCATCGCGAGGCCGAGCCGGGCGCCGATCCTCAGGTTCTTCAACATGGCGGCCTCAGGACTCCCACGACCGCCGGAAGTCGCCGTCGGCCGCACCGCCGCCGTTGGAGCGGGCGGCGAGGAAGGGCGCGAAGGCCGCGGCCTCGCTCGCTTCCGCCACCGTCTCCCACGGATCGGAGAGCTCCGGCGCCGGAGGGGCCGCCTCGGGGCCCGGGGCCGGGACATCGGTCCCCCCGATCCGGAAGAAGTCCATCAGCCGGTGGAGGCTCTCAGCCTGCTTGAGCACCGCCTCGGCTTGCCGCCGCATCGCATCGGCCTGGCTCGCCATCTCCTCGGCCGTCGAGGACAGCTCCTCGGCCGACGACGCGTTGCGCTGCGTGACGTGGTCCACCTGGCCGAGCGCGCGGTTGATCTGCGCGACGCCCGAGGACTGCTCGGCCGAGGCCGCGGCCACTTCCTGGACGAGATCCGTCGTCTTGCGGATCGAGGGCACGAGCTTCTCGAGCAGCGACTCCGAGCGCTCCGCCAGCCGGACGCACGACCCGGCGAGGCCGCCGATCTCCTTGGCGGCCGACTGGCTGCGCTCGGCGAGCTTGCGGACCTCGGTCGCGACGACGGCGAAACCGCGGCCGTGCTCGCCCGCGCGCGCCGCTTCGATCGCCGCATTCAGGGCGAGCAGGTTCGTCTGGTACGCGATTTCCTCGACGATCGAGACCTTTTCGGCGATCGCCTGCATCGCCAGCATCGTCTCCTTGACCGAGGCCGCGCTTTCCTCGGCGTCCTTCGCCCCCTGGAGCGCCATGGACTCCATTTGCCGGCTGTTCTCGGCGTTCTGCGTGATCGAGGCGCTCATCTGCTCGAGCGACGACGTCGTCTCCTCGACCGAGGCCGCCTGCTCGCTCGTGCCCTGCGAGACGACCTGCGCCGACGCGGACACCTGGCCCGAGGCCGACAGGACCTGGCCCGAGACGGCGACGACGTGGGAGGACGAGCCCGTCACGGCGCTCGCCCGGCTGCGCACGTCGCCGATGATGTCCGCCAGCCGCTCGACGAAGCGGTTGAAGAGCGTCGCCATGTGGCCGATTTCGTCGCGCGAGGCGACGGGGATGCGGCGCGTCAGGTCCCCTCCGCCCTGGACCATCTGCTCGAGGTGGAAGGTCATCGCCGAGAGCGGCGCCGTGACCGCGCGCGTCACGAGCAGGGCCATCGCGATCGAGGCGACGAGGCAGAGCAGGGCGATTCCCGACATTGCGCCCCAGCGCCAGTGCTGGCTCGCCCGCGCTGAGGCGAATGCCGCCTGGACCGCCTCGCGGTCGTGCCGCGTCCGGTCCCCGAGCGTCAAGGTGATCTGGTTGAACTGCGTCGTCATTTCGGTCAGGCTCTGCGTCAGGTCTTCGCCGGACTTCGCCGAGATCATCCGCTTGCTGACAGTGCTCGCGAGGTCCCAGTACTCCTGGAAGGCGTGCACGAGCTTGTCCCGATCGTCGCGATCGATCACGGGGTTGCCCTTCTCGTCGTCGAGGCGCTTGAGGAATAGGTCCCGCAGCGCGGCCGCGTTCGAGAGGCCTTCGGCGTCCTGCGCCGCGACCGCGTCCTGGAGCTGCCGCTGGAGGGCCGTGAGCGCCTCCTCGAGGTCGCGGGAGAGCTCGAGGGAGGGCACGAAGCCGGACTCGATCAACCCGAGCTGCTTTTCCTCGCCGCGCCCGAGCACGAAGTTCACGGCGAGGAGCAGGAGAAACCCCACCGCGGCGAAGCACGGCAGGAGGATCACCTTCCAACGGAGCGTCAGGTTCTTGAGCATGGGCTTCTCCTTACTCCCCGGGGCCGGTCATTCCGCAACCACGACGACCCTCACGCCCGTGAGGTCGGAGCCGGCCCAGACGTAGCCGATGGCGCCCGGCGTGTCGCGCACGAA